>CAURDG010000182.1:0-3642 GCA_963523555.1 uncultured Cardiobacterium sp. | reverse complement strand
AGGAATCCCCATGAAAAAACACCTCCTCAGCACGGCCCTGCTCCTTGCCATTCCAGCCAGCGCATTCAACCTCAACCTTGATATCACCATTCCCGACATCAAAAGCAGCGAATACCACCGCCCCTACGTTGCGGTGTGGGTAGAAGACAGCGAAGGCAAACTCGTCGAACACCTCAGCCTGTGGTACTTCATCAAAGGTAAAGCAGACAACCCGCAAGAAGGTCTGAAATACCTGAAAGAACTGCGTAACTGGTGGCGCAAAGGCGGGCGCAGTCTGAAACCATTACCCGACGCGATTACCGGCGCGACGCGCAAGCCTGGCAAACATACTATCGAAATCAAGGCAGACGACCCGCGCCTTGCCAAACTCAAAGACGGCAGCTACACCCTGAAAGTTGAGGCCACGCGGGAAGAAGGCGGCACCGAAAGCGTTGCCATTCCCTTCACCCTGCCCGTCAAGGACAAAACCGAAGCCAGCGCTGCCGGCAAAAGCGAACTGGGCGATATCAGCCTGACCCTCACCCCGTAACCACAAGGACACACCATGCAACGCCAATACATCGCAGCCCTCTGCACCCTGCTGCTCGCCGAAGCCGCCCTTGCCCACAACGTCTGGATACGCCCCAGCTCGACCCAGCTATCTGGCGACAAAGACTACGTTACCATTGATGGCGGCGGCGCTGACTTCCCCTTTGACGTTAACCACCGTGGTCGCCCGGCTGACGGTCTGCACGCCTACGATCCCAGCGGTAAAGAAATCGAAAAAGAAAACCTGATGGTCGGCAAACTGCGCACCAGCTACGACGTCCTGCTGAACCAGCATGGCACCTACCGCTTCACCGACGGCATTGAATACATCCAGTTCAACTACCCGGACGACAAAGGCGAAAGTGCGCGCTGGCGCGGCAATCCGGAAAAATACAAAAAAGAAAACCCGATGGCAGACAAAAAACGGGAAAAATACAGACAGCTCAGCATGAAAATCGAAGCCTTCGCAACCCTGGGGGAGCCGACAGATACCGTCGTCAAACCTGATGCCAAAGGGTTGGACTTCGAATACCTCACCCACCCGAACGAACTCTATGCCGGGGAAACCGCTACCTTCCGCGTCCTCTACGACGGCAAACCACTGCCTGACGCGCGCGTCCGTCTTGCCAAAGATGGCCTGCGCTACCGCACGCACGACTTCATCGAAATGAAGAGCGACAAAGACGGCAAACTGACCATTGACTGGCCGAGCCCGGGTATGTACTGGATTGCCGCCGAGCACGAAGTGCCAAGCGAGCTCGCCAAAGACGCGCCGCACGTTCAGAAATATGTCGCCGGTCTCGAAGTCCTGCCGCTCTGAGCGCATCACCACAAGTCTCCAAGCCACCCTCTGGGGTGGTTTTTTATTCCTGGCAGATGGCTGCACAAAGCCCCACTCTGTGCGGGCGGCAGCGATAAAATAGCTGCCCCTCGTGGCAACTTCGCCAAGCGGGATAATCACGCGTTTCCAAACACACAACCGGAACCCCCATGCTCGACAAACTCTTCCAGCTCAAAGCACACGGCACGACCGCCCGCACCGAAACCATCGCCGGCATTACCACCTTTCTGACGATGGCCTACATCATCTTCGTCAACCCAAACGTCCTCGCCAAAGCCGGCATGGATCACGGCGCCGTCTTCGTCGCCACCTGTCTCGCTGCCGCCATCGGCTGCTTCATCATGGGCTTTCTCGCCAACCTGCCGGTTGCTCTCGCGCCGGGCATGGGGCTCAACGCCTTCTTCACCTACACCGTCGTCCTGCAACTCGGCCATAGCTGGCAGACGGCGCTGGCCTGCGTTTTCCTCTCCGGCGTCCTCTTCATCCTCATCAGCCTGTTCCGCATCCGCGAATGGCTCATCAACGCCATCCCCAATGCATTGAAAAAAGCCATTGCGGCGGGCATCGGCGGATTCCTCGCCTTCATCGCCCTGCAAAGTGCGGGCATCATCGTGGATGCTGACGGCGTCCTCGTCAAAATGGGCAGCATCATCAGCTTTGCGCCGCTCATGACCGCGCTCTGCCTCCTGCTGATCATCGCCTTCGTCCATTACCGCGTGCCGGGTAGTGTGATGCTCGCCATCCTGATCGTCTCCGCCCTCGGTGTCCTCTTTCACAACCAGCCCCTGCCGCCAAGCCTTATCGCCACCCCGCCTTCGCTGGCGCCGACCTTCATGCAGATGGACTTCCGTAGCGCGCTGGATCCCGCCATGTACAGCATCATCTTTGCCTTCTTCTTCGTGGATCTCTTCGATACCGCTGGCACCCTCATTGGCGTGACAGAACGCGGCGGCCTGGTCCGTGACGGCAAAATTCCGAACCTGAAAAAAGCGCTGCTGGCCGATAGCAGCGCGACCGTCATCGGCGCTGTCCTCGGCACCTCCAACACCACCAGCTTCATCGAAAGCGCTTCCGGCGTCGCCGTCGGTGGCCGTACCGGCCTGATGGCGGTTGTCGTCGGAATCCTCTTCCTGCTAGCCACCTTCCTCTCGCCGCTGGCGCAAATGGTGCCGAGCTACGCCACCGCCGGCGCCATCCTCTACGTCTCCGTGCTGATGATGTACACCGTGGGCGAGATTGACTGGCATGACCTCACCGAAGCCGCGCCCGTCGCCATCACCTTCCTCACCATCCCGCTGACCTACTCCATCGCCGACGGTATCACCCTCGGCTTCATTAGCTACGCCATCATCAAACTCGTCTGCGGCCGCTATCGCGAACTCAACATTGGCGTCCTTACCCTCGCCGCCATCCTGCTCTTCCGCCTCATCTGGGTACACGGCTGAACCGTACAGTTAACGGCCGCATAAGTTCCTGCTTGTACCGCCAAGCGGCGTCATTGCTGGATTTTGTAGAGACGTTGCTTGCAACGTCTCAAAACAAGAACTGTGTCATTCCCCCGCCTGGCGGTCGCGTTAGCCGCAGGATCGACAAAATCGCCAACCTAACCCTCCCAACCCCATGACCTACCGCATCATCCTCTTCGACTTCGACGGCACCCTTGCCGACAGTGCTCAATGCAGCATCCTTGCCACCCAGGCTGCCTTCGCCGCGCAGCACCTGCCCGTGCCGGATGCCGCCGCCATCGTGCACAGCATGGGCATCCCCATTGAAACTGCCTTCCGCAGCCTCGGCGCGGCAGCGCTGAGTGACGCGGCCTACGCCGCGTTGCTGGCCGACTTCCGCCGCTATTACAGCGACTATACCGCCGACCACGTCCGCCTCTTCCCCGGTATCCCCGCCCTGCTCGCCGCCCTCAAAGCGCAGCACAAAACCCTCGCCATCGTCAGCAGCAAACGAAACGCCCGTCTGCGTGACAATAGCGCCCGGCTCGGCATCGACGGCTATATCGACGTCTGCATCGGCTCGGACCAGGTGACGCACTACAAACCGCATCCCGACAGCGTCCACGTTGTCCTCGCTGCTCTCGGCTACCACGGCGCACCCGAAGCCGTCATCACCGTCGGCGACGCGACAGGCGATATCCGCATGGGACAAGCCGCCGGCATCCGCACCTGTGCCGTCACCTGGGGCGCGCATGATGTCGCCGCCCTGCGCGCCGCCGCCCCCGACTATCTCGCCGACAGTGTCGCTGCCCTGCAACACATCCTGCT
>CAURDG010000181.1:0-3642 GCA_963523555.1 uncultured Cardiobacterium sp. | reverse complement strand
GCGACCAAATTCACCGAAGTCGGCTACGTTGGCCGCGACGTGGACAGCATCATCCGCGATCTTGTCGAAACCAGCCTCAAACTCGAACGCGAACGCGCGCGCAAGCAGGTGCAGACCAAGGCGCGTGAAGCGGCGCTGGAACGCGTCCTTGACGTACTCGTACCGCCCGCCAAAGGCGCGACCAGCTGGCACGACGGCGCGAACGTCCCCGAAGATAACCCCGCACGCAAAACCTACCGCGAACGTATCCTGCGCGAAGAACTGAACGACAAAATCATCGAAATCGACGTGCGCGACCAGCCCACCTCTGCCCACGTTGAAATCATGGCGCCGCCGGGTATGGAAGACATGAGCAGTCAGCTCTCCGAACTCTTCCAGAGCCTCGGCAAACAAAAAACCAGCAAGCAGAAAATCAAAATCGCCGACGCGCTCATCCAGCTTGCCGAAGAAGAAGCGGACAACCTCGTCTCCGAAGCGGACATCAAACAGCAGGCGATTGCAAACGCCGAGCAGAACGGCATCGTCTTCATCGACGAAATCGACAAAGTGGCGAAGCGCAGCGACGTGGGCGGCGCCGATGTCTCGCGCGAAGGCGTGCAGCGCGACCTCCTGCCGCTGGTCGAAGGCTCCACCGTCTCCACCAAATACGGCATGATCAAAACCGACCACATCCTCTTCATCGCCTCCGGCGCCTTCCACCTCGCCAAACCCTCCGACCTCATCCCCGAACTGCAAGGGCGGATGCCGGTGCGGGTCGAGCTGGACGCGCTTGGCGTCGAAGACTTCCGCCGCATCCTCACCGAGCCGGATCACAGCCTCATCAAACAATACACCGCGCTGCTCGCCACCGAAGCGCTGCACCTCGAATTTACCGATGACGGCATCGAAAAAATCGCGGAAATCGCCTACCACGTCAACAAAACCACGGAAAACATCGGCGCACGCCGCCTGCACACCCTGATGGAACGGCTGACCGAAAGCCTCTCCTTCGACGCTGCCGACCGCCCCGACGGCGACCGCATCGTGATTGACGCCGCCTACGTCGAACAGGCGCTTGGCGAACTGTCGCAGAACGAGGATTTGAGCCGCTTCGTCCTCTGATAAATTGACAAAGCCCGCACAAGCGGGCTTTCTTATGGCTGCTACAGAAGAGGAAGAACAGCCGCCAAGCGGGATAAAATCCCACTACCCCCAACCCGGATACCCCATGCCAATCACCATCAGCCCCTACCAACCTGGCGATAAAGACGCTCTGCTTGACCTTTCACTCGCTGCCTGGGCTCCCGTCTTTGCTCAGATGTCTGCCGCCGTCCCCTCCTTTGTCTATGCTAACTTCTATCCCGATGGTTGGGAAACGCGCCAGCGAGCCGATCTCGCTGCTGTGCTCGACAAAGAAAGTGAATGTGTCCGTGTTGCCCGCCGTGACGGACGACTCGCGGGCTGGCTCGGTTATCGCCTGCATCCCGAAGACCGCATGGGAGAAATCTATGTGTTGGCCGTCGCGCCGGAGCAACAGCGTTGCGGCGTTGGCCGTGCCCTGATGGATGATGCCTTTGCCCTCATCCGCTCTGCCGGTATGGCGATGGTGATGGTGGAGACCGGTGCTGACCCAGGACACCAGCCCGCTCGTGCAGCCTATGAGGCGACTGGTTTCGTTCGCTGGCCGGTGGCGCGCTATTTCAAAACGCTGTCCGGTGAATAAAACCCGCATTCTTGTGGAGAACAGAACCCGCGCCAAGGGGCGTGGTTGCTGGGTTCTGTCGCTTCACCTTTTATTTAGAGACGTTGCAGGCAACGTCTCTTCTTTCTTCGTCGCATGGTAGTGCCAGCGGAAATGCCGCCAAGCGGGATAAATACTGGACCCGCCAAGCGGGATAAATACTGGGCTCACCAAGCGGGATAAATACTGGGCTCGCCAAGCGGGATAAACACTGGGCCCGCCAAGCGGGATAAATACTGGACCCGCCAAGCGGGATAAACACTGGGCCCGCCAAGCGGGATAAATACTGGGCTCACCAAGCGGGATAAATACTGGACCCGCCAAGCGGGATAAACACTAGGCCCGCCAAGCGGCGCAAATACTGGGCCCGCCAAGCGGCGTAAACACTGGGCCCGGCAAGCGGGATAAATACTAGGCCCGCTAAGCGGGATAAACACTGGACCCGCCAAGCGGCGTAAACACTGGGCTCGCCAAGCGGGATAAAGGCTAAACGGGAAATTAAAAAACGGCGGTTGCCCGCCGTTTTCGCTGTATCAAGCAGCCAATCAGTCCACCAGGATGCGCAGCATGCGGCGCAGCGGTTCTGCCGCGCCCCATAGCAGCTGGTCGCCGACGGTGAAGGCGCTAATGTATTCCCCGCCCATCGCCAGTTTGCGCAGGCGGCCGACCGGTACGCTCAGGGTGCCGCTGACTTTGGCCGGGCTGAGTTCCTGCATGCTCGCTTCTTTTTCGTTGGGGACGACTTTCACCCAGTCGTTGTGTTTGGCGAGCAGTTGTTCGATTTCGGCAATTGGCAGGTCTTTTTTCAGTTTCAGGGTCAGCGCCTGGCTGTGGCAACGCATCGCGCCGACGCGGATGCAGAGGCCGTCCACCGGAATGGGGTTGGCACTGCGGCCCAGGATTTTGTTGCTTTCCACCCCGCCTTTCCATTCTTCTTTGGACTGGCCGTTGCCGAGGTCGGCGTCAATCCAGGGGATGAGGCTGCCGGCGAGCGGCACGCCAAAGTTGGCTTTGGGGTAGTCGTCGCTGCGCAGGGCGGCGCTGACTTTGCGGTCGATGTCGAGGATGGCGCTGTGCGCGTCAGCGAGTTCGCCCGCCACTTGTGCGTGCAGGTAGCCCATGCCGGCGAGCAGTTCGCGCATGTTTTTCGCGCCCGCGCCGGAGGCTGCCTGATAGGTCATGCTGGTTGCCCATTCGATGAGGTCGTTTTCAAAGAGGCCGCCGAGCGCCATCAGCATCAGGGAGACGGTGCAGTTACCGCCGATGAAGTCTTTTTTGCCGTCGCGGATGGCGGCATCGATGACGTGGCGGTTGACCGGGTCAAGGATGATGACGGCGCGATCGTCCATGCGCAGGGCAGAGGCGGCGTCAATCCAGTAGCCGTCCCAGCCGCGCGCGCGCAGTTGCGGGTGGATGGCCTTGCTGTAATCGCCGCCCTGGCAGGTGAGGATGATGTCCATCGCCGCGAGCGCGTCGAGGTTGTGCGCGTCTTGCAGGGTTTTGCCGCTGCCGGCAAAGGCGGGGGCCGCTTCGCCTGCCTGCGAGGTGGAAAAGAGGGTGGTTTCGACGTGTGCGAAGTCGCCTTCTGCCTGCATCCGCTCTACGAGTACGGAGCCGACCATGCCGCGCCAGCCGACGATGCCGAGTTTTTTCATGGGGTGTTCCTCTGATTCAATGTGGGATGGACGTTTTAACACCTTTTAATGTGGACGCGCAAGCGGTATAACCACGCGGTTTTCCCGCTTGTTCGCATATAAAAAAGACGGCACGGAGCCGTCTTTTCCCTATTGGCAGGACGCAAATTTACAATCCATGCACACGCAGGCGCGGCGCGATGTCTTCGTATTTTTTCTCACCTGCCGGGGCAGCGATGCCGCCGAAGACAAGTTCGGCACGCAGTTGCCACTGCGCGGGGATGTCCC
>CAURDG010000180.1:0-3700 GCA_963523555.1 uncultured Cardiobacterium sp. | reverse complement strand
GGAAAAGCCAACAAGCGAGACAAAATACTGGGTTCGCCGCCACGCGAGGTTATAGTTAATCAACTTATTTTTTCATACGACATTTGCGCCAATCTTTCCGCATTTGCGCAATATTCAGGGAAGATTTGTATGAAGGATTAAGAGCATTGGCTATATTCCCGTTTCAGGTGCCCAGTATTTGTCCCGTATGACGGGCGCGGTAGGCGGCATACATCATGCACAGCGGCAGGGCGAAAAAGAGGAAGCCGCTGTTGTGGCTGTACAGCGCCGCTTGGGTCATGCTGAAACCGCTGTACAGGAGGATGTGCGCACTGCCGGCGAGGCGTAGCGCAGCGGCGTCCGTATCTGCCGGTTTACCGTGGCGGCGATAGTAGTAAAGCGGGGCAAGGAAAAGGTAGAGGACGATGGCTAGGCCGACAGCGCCGCGTCGCGCGAAGGCATCCAGGTATTCGTTGTGCATATGGCCGAACTGGCTGATGGTCGGCCAGTTGGCTTTATCGGCCAGCATTTGTGCCGTGCCGGGCCCGAAGACGGGGTGGCTGCTGCCTTCCAGCCAGGCAAAGCGCCACATTTCAAAGCGCGCGCCGATGGAGGTGTTGCTGTTGCCTTGCTGGTAGAGTTCGATGTCGTGCCGTGCTTCCGTGAGGCGTTCGGCGAGGAGGTCGCCTTTGCCCAGCCAGAAGGCACCGCCGAGGATGAGGAGGACAGTGGCGCTGATGGCGATACTGCGCGCGCGGAAGTGGCGGCGGCGCAGGGAGAGAATGGCGAGAATGGCGAGGGTCCAGGCCAATGCGGAGAGGCTGCCGCGCGTTTGTGAGAGGACGACGGTGTAAAGCCCGGCAAGGATGCCCGCCAGTGGCGGCAGGAGCGCCCAGCCGCGCGGCTGGCTGCGCAGGCTGCATGCACAAAGGAGGGCAAAGAGCATGGCAAGGTTGCCAAGCTGGATGGGGTGCAGGTAGCGCGCGGCGCGACCATCTGGCAGGCATTCAGGGGCGTAGTGGGTGTAGTAGAGGGCCGAGGCAAGGCCGAGCAGGGCACCTGCGGCTGCCCCCCACCAGATGGCACGCGGATCAGGCGGGTAAGCGGCGAGGTAGGTGAGGATAAGCGGCACGGCGAGGTATTTGACGGGGATGTTGTAGTAGGTGCCGCTCAGGCCGGAGTGCCAGGCGTCGATGATGGCGATGCTGCCCATCAGCAGGAATCCCAGCATGATGAGAGACAGGTCGCGTCCGCGCGGGCGCTTTTGCCACCACTTCGGCAGGGTGAGGAGGGCGGCGAGGAAGAGGATACCCGCGCCATAGTTGTAGCCACCCTTGACGGCGAGGCTGAGGGCGAAGGTGAGGAAGACTGCCACGTTGTTGAGGCGGGTGAGTGTGGTGTTCATGGTTGCCCTTTATCGTGGTAAGCGAGCATGAGGTATTTGTTGTAGTGGTAGCAGGCGGTGCTCACAGCGAGGGCGAGACCATAGCCGCCACCGCAGATAGCGCCGCGCATCAGATATTCACGCAGGAAGGCGACGAGGCTTTTCAGCGGCAGTGTCCACAGGTTGGGGGCGCGGCGCGCACGGTGTTCTTCCGCCCAGTCGCGGCTGTAACGCAGATTCTTTATGAGGAAATGGGCGAGGTTGTCGTTGGTGTGGTGCAACAGGCTACCGGGCAGGGTGATCACGCGAGCATTGCCGCTATCGAGCGATTCGTGCACTTCGTAGGGGTGGTATTGGTAGTGCGTGCGCGGGTAGAGACGGGTGATGCGGTCGTGATACCAGCCGTGTACGCGTGTGCCGCAGAAAATGTTGGTGCGGCGCACGGCATGGACGGTGCCGGCCTGCGACGGATGGGTGAGGACTTGGGCGATGGCGGCACAGAGGGCAGCATCGGGCTGTTCGTCGGCATCGAGCATGAGGATGTAATCGCCGCTGGCTAGGGCTTGCGCGCGCTGGCGCTGGATGCCGAAGCCCTGCCAGTCGCGGTTTTCGTGCCACTTGGCGCCGAAGTGGGCGGCAATGCGAGCGGTGTCGTCCGTGCTGCCGGAATCGAGGATGAGGATTTCGTCGGCGAGCGCCCGGATGTTGGCCAGGCAGGCGGGCAGGTGGCGGCTTTCGTTTTGGGTGATGAGGACGACGCTGAGAGGGTGCGGGTGCGGCGTCGCCGGCGGGGTGCTTGCCGGCAGGTTGTGGATGTTGACGGTGTGCGGCTGATAGTAGGCGCTGTAGCTCTGCGGGCGGCGGTTATGGTCGCAAAGCAGGGCGTATTTGTTGTAGGTGTATTGCGCGAAGAGACAGGCATAGACCCAGCCGGTACGCCCACGCAGGAAGCGGCCATCGGCGAGGTATTGTTTGAGGAGCGCCCACAGGCCACGCACGACCGCCCCCAGCGCGCTGCTTTTTTTGCCGCGCGCAGCAGCGTCTGCCGCCCAGGTTTCGGCGTAGGCGAGGCGTTTTTGCAGCCAGTGGTAGGGATCGGTCGCGGTGTGGTGGTGCAGGTAGCCGGGCAGGATGACCGTGGTCGCGCCGGCGAGTTCGACGGATTCGTGCACGGGGTTGGCATTGTAGTGGTAGCGGCGCGGGTAGAGGCGCAAGTGCGCTTTGTTGCGCCAGCGCGGGTGGTCAATAGGCTGGCCAAAGAGGTTATCGAGGCGGCGGATGCCGTAGATGGTGCTGGCAGGTGCTTCTTTTTTGATGTCCGCCAGTGCGGCGAGCAGCGCGGCGTCGGGCGCTTCGTCCGCATCCAGCGCCAGTATCCAGTCGCCTGTGGCCAAGGCTTGCGCGCGCTGACGCTGGATGCCGTAGCCCTGCCAGTCATGGTTTTCGTGCCATTGCGCGCCATATTGGGCGGCGATGGCGGCACTGTCATCGCTGCTGCCCGAATCCAGAATAATAATTTCGTCAGCGACGGTGGCGACGAGCGGTAGGCAGCGGCGCAGGTTGTCCGCTTCGTTTTGGGTAATCATCACCACGCTGAGGCGGTACATGGCTTACCCCCAGTGCTCGGCCAGCCACGGCGCGGGGCGGATGTGGCGGTACCATTTGCCGCCGCCGCCCCGGATGGCGCCGTCCGGATTGACTTCGCCGTGGAAGATGAGGATGTCACAGTCAGGGCGGCGCGGGGTGCAAACGAGCGACAGCGGCAGCGGATAGAGGGCGTGGTATTTGTAGCTTTTGCACCAGTTGTCCGGCCAGTAGCGCAGGGCATCGCATTCGCGCAGGTAGTGCGACAGCCACGCCTGTTCGTTGCGGAACTCGCGGCGGATGGTGGTGAAATTAGCGCGGAAGGTCGCCAGTAAATCGGGGTAGGCGCCAAGGGTGAAGCGATAGACGGAGCTGTTGCCGACTTTGCGCCACGGCCGCCGCCAGTCGCGGATGATGTAGGTGCGTGCACTATCGTCCGCATGATGGGTAAAGAAGTGGTCGATGTTGCGCAGGATGACGACGTCGAGATCAAGGAAGAGTGCCGTGCCGGTCAGGCCGTACAGGTCGGGGGTGAAGGTGGTGAGTTTGCGCCAGCCGCGCTCGGGCAGGCCGTCAGGCAGGTCGAGCGAGGGAATGGGGTGGCAGACGATAGCGGGGTCGATGCCGTGCGGGTCGTCGGTGAGGCAGTGGGTGGTGAAGGGCAGGGTGAGGTGGCGCGAGACCATGCGGTGCAGGCGGTTGACGTATTCGGCAGGGTATTTGTCGCCCCATTTCATGCAGAGGATATGGTGT
>CAURDG010000179.1:0-3725 GCA_963523555.1 uncultured Cardiobacterium sp. | reverse complement strand
TGTTTACGCCGCTTGGCGGGCCCAGTATTTTCGCCGCTTGGCGGGCCCAGCATTCTCGCCGCTTGGCGGGACCAGTGTTTTCGCCGCTTGGCGAGCCCAATGTTTACGCCGCTTGGCGGGGCCAGTGTTTTCGCCGCCTGGCGGGGCCAGTGTTTTCGCCGCTTGGCGAGCCCAGTATTTTCGCCGCTTGGCGGCTATTCCCATGCAGTAAAAACCCTTCCTGCTGGGAAGGGTTTTGTGTTTTGGCAGCCGGGCGGCTGTTTATGCTGCGCTGTTTTCTGCTGTTTTTTTGGGTTCTTCCGGCAGCGGGTCGAGGATGGGCGGCGGGGTGAAGGCGGTGAGTTGCGGTGCTTCGCCCTGGTATTTTTCGACGTTGACCACGGCGGTTTGTCCGGTGTTGCCTTGTGCCAGTTTTGAGGTGCCCCGGTCGATGGCAAGGACGTTGCCGCAGCCGTTTTTGCACAGGGCGTTGGCACTGCCGTCTGCCGGGTCGTACCACGCGCCTTCGTGCAGGGCAACGACGTGTTTGGTGATGCGGTCGGTGATGACGGCACCCGCGAGCACTTGTCCGCGTCCGTTATAGACGCGCACAAGGTCGCCGTCCTTGATGTCGCGCGCAGCGGCATCTTCCGGGTGTATCCATAGTGGTTCACGGTCGGCGACGGCGTATTGTTCGCGCAGGCTGGTTTGGTTGAGTTGGGAGTGCAGGCGGTAGTGGCTGTGCGGGGTGACGAGTTGTAGCGGGTATTCGGCAGGCGCGTTGCCGAGGTATTCGACGGGTGGCAGCCAGCTCGCGTGCGGCAGGCAGTCGTCGTAGTGCATGGCTTCGATGGTTTTTGAGTAGAGTTCGATTTTGCCAGACGGGGTGCCGAGCGGGTTCAGAATGGGGTCTTCGCGGTAGTCGGCGTAGCGCACGTAGCGGTCGGCTTTGGGGTCACGCGGGTTTTCGTACACTTTGTTTTCTTCCCAGAATTGTTGGAAGAGCGGCATGGCGATGCGCTGTTGGCGCGCGCTTTGTTGTGCTTCGTCGTAGAAGCTTTTGAGCCATTGCATTTCGGTTTTGCCTTCGCTGTAGGCGGTGTCCACGCCGAAGCGTTTGGCGAGGTCGTGGAAGATGTCGTAGTCGTTTTTGGCTTCGCCCTGCGGTTCGACGAGTTTTTTCATCGGCACGATGTGCATGTTGGAGTAGTCGCCGGTCATGGTGAGGTCGTTGCGTTCGTAGCTGGTGGTCGCGGGCAGGACGATGTCGGCGTGTTTGGCGGTCGCGGTCCAGTAGGGTTCGTTGACGATGATGATTTCGGGTTTTTGCCAACCGGCGCGCAGGCGGTTCAGGTCTTGGTGGTGGTGGTAGGGGTTGCCACCGCACCACCAGATCATGCGGATGTGCGGGTAGTTGCGGGTTTGGCCGTTGTAGGCGTATTCGCCGCCGGGGTTGTGCAGGGCGTCGGCGATGCGCGCGACCGGGATGGCGAGTTTGCTCGCGCCGCTTTCGAGCCAGTCGGTGCCGCTGCCTGCCTGGGCGGGGGTGTTGCCGATGTTGGGCAGGATGCCTGAACGACGGGTGGGCGCGCCGCCGTTGGAGTAGTGGTAGGAGAAGCCGAAACCGCCACCGGGCAGGCCGATTTGTCCGAGGATGGCGCAGAGGGTGACGATCATCCAGTGTACTTGTTCGCCGTGGTGCTGGCGCTGGATGCCCCAGCCCGCCATGATCATGGTGCGGTTTTCGTGGAAGAGTCGCGCCAGCTCGCGGATTTTTTCGGCGGGTACGCCGGTGATGGGCGCCGCCCATTCGGGGGTTTTAGGCATGCCGTCTTTGTCGCCGAATACGTATGCGCGCACGGCGTCATAGCCGACGGTGTATTTTTTGAGGAATTCGGTGTCGTGCCAGTTCTGGCGGATGAGTTCGTGGCAGATGGCGAGCATGAGCGGCACGTCGCTGCTGGGGTTGGTCGGTATCCATTCGCAGCGGTCTTTGCCGAGGAAGTCGGCGGTTTCGGTCCAGGTCGGGTCGATGTTGAGGACTTTGATGTCCGGGCGTTCTTTGAGTTTTTTGAGGTAGAGGCGGGCTTGGCCGTCCGAGGCTGACCAGGCGATTTGTGAGCTGTTGTAGAGGTTCATGCCCCAAAGGACGACGATTTTGCTTTCGTCGAGGACGACTTCCCAGCTGGTTTGTTGTTCGTAAACTTCGAGTGTTCCCAGGACGTGCGGCAGGATGACTTGCGCCGCGCCGGTCGAGTAGTCGCCGAGGTGGCCGACGTAGCCGCCCGCGAGGTTCAGGAAGCGCTGCATCAGGGTGAAGGCTTTGTGCAGCACGCCCGCCGAGCGCCAGCCGTAAGAGCCAGCGAAGATGCCGCTCGCGCCGTAGCTGGCGTAGATACGGCGCAGTTGTTGTTCGATGATGTCGTAGGCTTTGTCCCAGCTGACGGGGACAAAGGCGTCGTCGCCGCGTTTGCCGTCGGGTTGGGTGATGTTGTCGAGGTTATCGAGGAATCCTTTACGGATCATCGGTTGTGTGATGCGGACTTTGTTATAGACCTGGTCGGCGACGACGGTTTGCAGCGGGTTGTCGCCGAGGTCTTCGATGGCAGGCGCGGATGATTGGATTTTGCCGTCTTTGACGACGACAGCGAGCGGCCCCCAGTGCGCGGCGGTGATGATGGTCTGCCCGTCTTTGACGGTTTCGGCGAAGACGCGCGTGCTGAAGGCGGGGGCGACGAGTACGCCGCCAATGGTTGCGCCGGTTTTGAGGAAGTTGCGGCGGCTGGTGCGGTATGTTGTGGTCATGGTTGGCCTCCCTTGACGTCTTTGGCGTGGTTTTGCAGGTAGTAGGTGAGCATCAGTTTGCCCGCGTCGTCCATTGAGGTGCGGCTGACCATGCCGTTGACGATGGACGGCCATTGGTTCGCGGTGAAATGTCCGGCGGGGACGACGGCGTGGCAGCCGCCGCAGTAGGCGTTATTAAGCGCGTTGCCGTAATCCCAGAGCGGCTGCGCGTCGGCAAGCAGGTTGGCGTTTTCCACCCAGGCGGTGAGGGTGACGGGTCGCCACTGGCTGCCCGTCTCGGCATCAGTGCTGTAATCGCCGTTTTGCAGGCGGTCAACGGCGTCTTCGGCGACAATCGCGCTGATGATGCGCTTGCCGCTTTGCGCGTAGATGACCTGCGCCGCGCCTTCCTGCTGATACCCGCTGATGGTGACGGCGCGCATATTGCCGTCCGCGCCGGTCACCTGCATCGCGGCGGTCGGCAGAATATTGGCGATTTCCACCGCCTTGTCCTTGTCGGCATAAAGCGGCAGACGCGTGACCGGATAAAGCGCCTTCGCATCCGTCGGGGTGTGTGCCGCGAGCTCGCTGAGGTGCTTGGCCGCTTCATTCGCGCCTTCAGTAAATTCCGGCGGGAAGTGGGCGATACCACGGTGGCAGTCGATACACGTCTCGCCGCTTTCGCGCGCCGCGCGGTGGCGTTCCGCCGCCTTCTCGCTTTGCGCAAACAAATCCATCGCGCCCGGCGTGTGGCATTGACGGCAAGTCGCCGAATCATCGGCCTTCATCCGCGCCCATACCTGTTTTGCCAACTCGCCGCGTTTTGCCTCGAAAGCGGCCTTGTCCGGCATCCCGCCGCGCATCTCGGCGAACACATCCTGCAGGCCGGTAGTTGCTTTCGTCCAGGCGTAGTTCCAGTCGCTATCGTGCGGGATATGACAATCGGCGCAGCCCGCCTGAAT
>CAURDG010000178.1:0-3773 GCA_963523555.1 uncultured Cardiobacterium sp. | reverse complement strand
CTGGGTCGCCGATGTCTTTGCCCTGCCCTGCCTGACGCAGGATGAGGCGCGAGAGAATTTCCTGGCTTTGCAGGCCGAGGTTGTAACCGTGCGCGGTGACGGGGTGCATGCCGCAAGCGGCATCGCCGATGAGGGCGCAGCGGTTGGTGTGGAAGCGGCGGGCGTGTACGCCAACCAGCGGGTAGTCGTGGATGGTGCTGATGAGTTTCATCGCGCCGAGGCGGTGATCGATTTCAGCGGCGACGTGTGCGGCGATGCCGTCGCCCAAAGCGATAAGTGCCGGGGCTTTGCGGCTGTCGACGGTGATGACGCAGTTAGTGATGTGGTCAGTGAGCGGCAGGAGGGCAAGGGTACTGCCGTAGAAGAAGCATTCGCTCGCGGTGTGATCGTTTGTGTGTTCGTGTTCGAGGCGGAAGACGAGGACGTTACGCCCGAATTCGTGGGTGTCGGCAGCGATGCCCATCGCGCGGCGGATGAAGGAAAAGCGACTGTCGGCGGCGACCAGCAGCTTGCCGCTGATGGTGTCTCCGTTATCGAGGGTGACGTGGGCGCTACTGGTATCGCTGCCGCAGGCGACGACGCGGTGCTCGGTATGCCAGCGGATATTGGCTTGATCTTGCACGGATTCGTAGGCGCCGCGACGGATGATGTGGTTCGGCACAAGGTAGCCGAGGGTCTCGATCGGCCGTTTGTGGCTGTCCGCCGGCGGTAGCGGGAAATGCAGACGATAAGGTGAGTTGCCGTTTAACACGGAGGCTTCACGCAGGTTATAGACTTCATCAGCGGGGAAGCGCTGCCAGATGCCGAGGTTTTCAAGGATGGCTTTGGAGGGATGGGTCAGGGCGATTTCGCGGCCGTCATAAGGCGGATCGGCGAGGACGTCTTTGCTGTGGATTTCAACAACGCTGATGTTGAGCTGGCTGCCGGCAAGCGAGCGGCAGAAGGCGAGTCCGGCAGGGCCGGCGCCAACGACGATGATGTCGGTTTGTTCTTGCATGGGGTTCTCCGCTGTGGATGTCTGTAAAAGGGCGGGCATTATAGCCTGTTTGATTAACAATCCACTGGTATGTTGATTGGATTTTTTCATATACCAGCCAGAATGCCGCTTGGCGGTGACCATTTTGCTGACTAGATATCACGCGGCAGAAAAATTTCCCCCTGATTAAGCGGGATAGGTGCTCGGCATGATGATCTGCCCCCACCAAACAAAGCGATGAGATGATTGTGTTATCGGCAATCAGCTTGATGCAATTCAACGGTTGCTATTTCTGCACCGTTTTTATCGTGGTAACGAAAACTGTTGGAATAGCCTTTTTCCAATACTTCCCGCGTCTCCGGATTGCCGCATATTTCTTTTTGCAACATCCCTTTAATCCTTGCATTGAAGGCCGCAGTATCCATGTCATTGATGCTGCGGGAGACAAAAGTGTAATCATAGATAACCTGCTTGCCACTAACGCGCATATCGTCCCAGCGGGTATGCTCATCAACCATAAATGGCAGATATTTGCTGATTTCTGCTGGAGAAAGGTTTTTGAGTGTCTCCAGCGAGACTGGGGCGCTGTCTGCCTTCTCTACTGGTATTTTGCTTCGCCAAAACAGGACGACTATCAGAATAAACAGGGCAATGACGATGAAAAAGATATTGCGTGATTTGATTTGCATGAGATTATTTAGGTATGTTCAGAGAATTTGTAGTAGCTGTGGATTGTTAGCATGTTCAAGCAGCATAGCGCGCACTTGCCTTTGCTCTAATTACGCCATTATTTTATTCCACGTTTCCAAAAACGGCATATCCGCTTGATACGGCGGACGAAGGAAAGTATTTCCCATTGTTCCTGACGTGTATTTTCTTGCAACTGCCGAAGGTCTTCCCGCTCCTGGCGGGCTGTTTCTCGTGCTTGCTGTGCCGCCTGATGCGCTTGCCGTAATGCCGCAAGTTCTCCATTTATCTGGGTCAGCTGTGTTTGCAGTGCGTCGTTTATCTGCGCCAATTGCGCTTGTAGTGCATCATGTTTGCGCAAGTTTTCATGCAGAAGATGGCGCATTTCGCCACGCATGTATTCCAGGTGTTCGTGCAAGGCGGCGGCATGTTCGTGCATGTAACGCATATGCAGACCACTTTGCAGGGCAAGGCCAAGCAGGTGTGGTGTCTGATTCAGGGTGTCACGCATCGCTGCATCACGCACACGACGATCGTATATCCAGTGTGCGTCAGAAAGCGCTATGACCGAGTTACCCAAATCGCCGCTTACGCCACGACGTTGGTGCCAAAAGGCCAGTGGTTCGCCATCAATGAAGCCGAATGTGCCATATCGTGCAAGCCGCAAGTGCAGCCACCAGTCATCTACCACCGGTAATTCTTTGCCGATATTGCCAACGGCAAGCACAGCTTCACGCCGGTACAGACAACCGATTGGTACAGTTCTGTTTACTACCATGAGTTCCAAAAGCGACATTTCATGAATATCGGGCGATTGTATTTCCCGTCCGGTTTCCCGCCAGCCGCCCGCGCCATCAGCTTCTTCAAAGATAATTTCCGTACGCACGGCAACGGCAGGAGCCTGTGTATGGGTATCCAGGTATTCCACGGTACGTTGCAGAAAATTGGGGTGCCAAGTGTCATCATCATCATGCAGCACCAGATAAGTGCCTTCAGTCTCATCCAGTCCCAGCTGCGCTAACAAACCACCACCGCCACCGTGGTTCTCGGTGAGATGCAGCAGGCGGCTTTTCCGGCGCAGGTTTTCTGCCTGCGAGGCAAAAAGAGCATCCAGCGCAACCTTGTCACCAGCGTCGTTAATAATCAGCAAATCCCAATCGGTAAATGACTGGGCTGCCACATCTGCTAGTGCCCGTTTAAGAAACGGCAGACGATCCTTGGTACGCATCACGATAGATACTTTAGCCATAACTCATACCTTAATAAGAGAAAGTCCGCATCATAGCGGAAAAACCGCTACCATAAGCGACATGAAACGCCGCATTTACTACATCCTGTTTGCCTTGCTCGCCCTTGCCTTGCTTATCCCCGCTTTCTGTTACGCGTGGATAACAGTGAGCAGTCGCCCTTATTTGTATGACGACATTGATGCTATTCCTGCCCGCCCCCTCGCGGTTGTCCTCGGCACTGCTAAATACACCATTGATGGTCGCGTTAACCTCTATTACCGCGCCCGCATTGATGCTGCAGCCGAATTGTACCGGCACGGCAAGGCGCAATATTTCATCGTGAGTGGTGATAATCGTACGCTCACCTACAATGAGCCGGCACAAATGCGCAGTGACCTCATCAAGGCTGGTGTACCTGCCGAACGCATCCAGCCCGACTACGCTGGCCTGCGTACACTGGATAGCATCCTGCGCGCTGACAAAGTTTTTGGTAACCGCGAATACATCGTTGTCAGCCAGCCCTTCCATAACGCCCGTGCAGTCTTCCTTGCCCGCAAAAATGGCCAGCAGGTTATCGCCTACAATGCAGCCAATCCAGGCCCCTTCAAATACCGCTTGAAAACGCAAGTGCGGGAAATTGCTGCTCGCCTGCGCGCCGTGTGGGATTTATTGCGTGGGACAGGAGCTCGCCACTATGGCAACCCTATTCCCTTCCCACCTGAAGCTCCGAATAACCATAATTAGCCTAACGAGCGCCAAGCGGGACAAATACTGCTCCCGCTACATTCAAGACAACCACGCACTTCCCCTTCCATCCACAAACTTTAAGGAACCGCATTGAACCAACAAACCGACTGGACCATCGCCGACGCCGACGAACT
>CAURDG010000177.1:0-3795 GCA_963523555.1 uncultured Cardiobacterium sp. | reverse complement strand
CGCCTGCCAAACCACCACCATCACCACCGCGAGCCGCGTCCCCCTGCCCGCCGCCTACGAAAGCGCCCCGGCAGCCGCCCAAGCCGACGACATCAGCCGCTGGTGGCAGCAGTGGCAAGACCCCGTCCTTGACCGCCTCATCGCCCGCGCCCTCGCCCACAACCCCGACATCGCCATCGCCCGCAGCCGCCTGCAAGAAGCGCGCGCCATCGCCCGCCTCGCCGACGCCGACCTCGGCCCGACCGTCGGCCTCGGCGCAAACGCGTATCGCCTCGACACCAACCTGCAAAACCCCATCAGCGCCGACACCCGCGCCCTCCTCGCGCAAAACCCGCTTGCGGGCAGCATCCGCGACAACCGCCTGCAAAAACACGCCGACATCCTCGGCCTCGGCCTCAGCGCCAGCTGGGAGCCCGACATCTTCGGACAAAAACAAAGCGACGCCGATGCCGCCCGCTACGCTGCCCTCGCCACCGCCGAACAAACCCACGCCGCACAACTCCTCATCAGCGCCGAAATCGCCGACCAATACCACCGCGCCCGCGCCACCGAAGCCCGCAAACGCGCCGCCGACACCACCATCACCACCCTCGAACAACTCGCGCGCTACATCGAAGCGCGCTACCAGGCCGGGCACACCACCGCCTACGAAAAAGACGAAATCCAGAGCCGCCTCAGCGCCGCCAAAGCCAAACGCAGCACCCTCAATGCCGAAAAAAACGCCGCCGTGCGCGCCATTGCCATCCTTTGCGGCGACACCCCGCAACACTACCGCCTGCCGGACAGCCCGCGCGACACCCTCGCCCACCCGCCTGCCGCCCCGCGCGGCCAAACCCCGCAAGGCCTCATCGAACGCCGCCCCGACCTGCGCGCCCGTGCCGCCGAAACCCAGGCCTACGCCGCCAAACTCGCCAGCGCCAAAGCCGACCTCCTGCCGCGTATCAAACTCGACTTCCTCGGCCAGGGCATCCTCAACATCGACGGCGACCACGCCCTCAAAGGCTGGATGAGCCTGCTCACCGCCGGCATCCAGGTGCCGATCTACACCCACGGCAGAATCCAGGCCAACATCGACGCTGCCGACGCCCGCCTCAAAACCGCGCTGCTGCAATACGACCGCACCCTGCTACAAGCCCTTGCCGACGTGGACAACGCCTACCAGGGCGAAGCCGCCCTCGCCGAACAAGAACAACACCTCAGCGAAGCACTCGCAAACGCCGAACAACAGGCGGCGGATGCCGAAAAACTCTACCGCTACGGCAACAAAACCCTCGCCGAAGCGCTGACCGCCCGCCTGAACGCCGTGCAGACCGAAGAAGCCCTCATCCAGAACCGCCTCGCCCACGCGCAAATGCTCACTGCCCTCTACAAAGCCCTCGGCGGCGGCTGGATAGCAGACAGCACCCCCAACCCATAACCGCACCAAGCGGGACAAAACCTGGGTTTTCAGGCAGGGTAGGACGCCAAGCGGGATAAACACTGGGTTTTCAGGCAGGGCAGGGCGCCAAGCGGGATAAACACTGGGTTTTCAGGCAGGGCAGGGCGCCAAGCGGGACAAAATCTTGGATTTTCAGACAGGATAGGGCGCCAAGCGAGATAAACACTGGGTTTGTGTAGGGTGGGCTTCAGCCCACAGGGCAGGTGTCGCCCGCTTCGCGAACTATGAAAAAGCCGCCAAGCGGGATAAACACTGGGCTTTTTGCAAAACATATCAACGCACCGTTTCCAGGACGGGATACGCCAGGTTGATGCACACCCTGCATGACCCAGCATTTATCCCGCTTGGCGCTCACTACCGCTCCAAACCCGCCCACACCGCCACCGCCAAACTGCGCGATAATGCCTGCCCTCTCCCCCGCTTACCACAAGGAATCCCCATGCAACAGCCCCTCGTCCTGCCTTGCGCCAAAGGCAGCGAACAAGTCCTCGCCCAAGAAGCCGAAACCCTCGGCCTGCAAAACATCCGCCAGGGTGTCGCCGTCGTCAGCGGCATGGGCGACCTTGAAACCGCCTACCGCCTCTGCCTGTGGTCACGCGTGGCGAGCCGGGTCCTGTGGCAATTGGGCGAAAGCGAAGTGGCAAATCCCGATGACATCTACGCCGCAACCCGCGCCATCGCCTGGGACGAGCACCTGAGCGCCGATAACACCTTCGCCGTCCACTTCAACGGCATCGGCCAGGGCATCCGCAACACCCAGTTCGGCGCGCTCAAAGTCAAAGACGCCATTGCCGACCAACTGCGCGATACCCTGCACCGCCGCCCCGACGTGGACGCGAAAGCCCCCGACATCAGCGTTGACGCCCACCTGCGCAAAGGCCGCCTGACCCTCGCTATTGACCTCTCCGGCGGCGGTCTGCACCAGCGCGGTTACCGCCTCGCGCACGGCGCAGCGCCCTTAAAAGAACACCTCGCCGCGACCCTGCTGTACCGTGCCGGCTGGCCACAACTCGCCGCCGAGGGCTACAACCTTATCGACCCGCTTTGCGGCAGCGGCACCATCCTCCTCGAAGCCCTGCTCATGGCGGCAGATATCGCCCCCGCCCTGAAACGGCAGCGCTTCGGCTTTGCCCACTGGCAAAGCCACAAACCCGCCGTATGGAAACGCCTGCTCGAAGAAGCCGCCACGCGGCGCGAACTCGGCCTGAACCGCCTTGACCTCAAAGTCTGGGGCTACGATCAGGACGCCGCGACGCTTGCCACCGCACGCGAAAACGCTGCCCGCCTCGACCTCGCCCACTGCCTGCACCTGGAACGCCGCCCGCTTGACCGCTTCACCGCCCAACCCGGCTACGGCACGCGCGGCCTCATCCTCACCAACCCGCCCTACGGCGAGCGACTGGGCGAAATCGCGGAACTCGTCGCCACCTACGACACCCTCGGCCAAGCCTTCAAAACCTTCCCCGCCGACTGGCAAATGGGCGTCATCAGCAGCAATACCGACATGCTGAAACGCCTGCGCCTCAGCCGCCACAAATCCTACCAAGCCTATAACGGCAGCATCGAAGCGCAAATCGCCCTCTACCACCGCGCCGAACAGCCCGAAGGCGAAGACTACGCCGTCGCCGAACCCGGCAAGCCCGTGGACGAACAAGCGCGGATGTTCGCCAACCGCCTGCGCAAAAACAACCGTGCCGCGCAAAAACACGCGGCGGCGGCAAACACCGATGCCTACCGCATCTACGACCAGGACATGCCCGAATACGCCATTGCCGTGGACCGCTACGGCGACTACGTCCACGTGCAAGAATACGCTGCGCCGAAGACCGTCGCGCCGGAAAAAGCGCGCAAACGCCTGCTTGACACCCTGCACATCATCCCGCAAGTACTGGAAATCCCCGCTGCCAACCTCGTCCTCAAAACCCGCGAACGCCAGCGCGGTGCGCAGCAATACCAAAAACAGGCCGCACGCGGCATGACCTGCACCGTGCACGAAGGAGACGCGCGCTACCACATCAACCTGCACGACTACCTCGACACCGGCCTCTTCCTTGACCACCGCCCGCTGCGCCGTCGCATCCATAGCGAGGCTGCTGGCAAACGCTTCCTCAACCTCTTCTGCTACACCGCCAGCGCCAGCGTACAGGCGGCACTGGGCGGCGCGGCCTACACCACCAGCGTTGACCTCTCGCAAACCTACCTCGACTGGGCGCACCAGAACTACGACGCTAACGAACTCGATAGCCGCCACCGCCTCATCCGCGCCGACGTGATGGCGTGGCTGGCAGAAGACGGCGGCAGCTACGACCTCATCCTCTGCGACCCGCCGACCTTCTCCAACACCAAAAAAGAACAGC
>CAURDG010000176.1:0-3795 GCA_963523555.1 uncultured Cardiobacterium sp. | reverse complement strand
GGTTTTTTCAGTTCCAGTGGTTCGTTCGGCAGGTTTTTCATGATGTCCATCCACACCCGCATCGCGCCTTTGCCACCGGTCAAGCGGGTGATTTTGTTTTCGTCGTTGCCGACCCAGACGACGGTGAGGAGGTTGCCGGTAAAGCCGGCAAACCAGCTGTCGCGGTAGCTGTCAGTGGTGCCGGTTTTGCCCGCAACGTTCAGCGAGGCGCTGACTTTTTCTTTGAGCGCGGTAGCGGTGCCCCGGCGCGGGATTTCCTGCATGGTCGAGGTGATGAGGTAGTGCGGGCCTGGCTCAATAGCTTTCACCGCTTTGAGGTCGAAGCGGCTGACGATGGTGCCGTCCTGGGTGGTGATTTCGCGGATGGAGCGCAGCGGGATGAGGTAGCCACCGCTCGCGAAGGTTTCGTAGATTTGCGCGACGTCGATGGCGCTCATGCTGATGGCGCCGAGCGAGACGGAGGGGTTGTTGCGGATGGGGTTTTCCGGGCGCGGTTTGTAGCCGAGGCGTTGCAGGGTGTCGGTGACGTCTTTGATGCCGACATCAAGTGCGATGCGCGCGGTCGGGATGTTGTAGGAGCGGATGAGCGATTCTTGCAGGGTGACTTTGCCGTGGTTGCGCTTGTCGTAGTTTTTCGGCGACCAGGTTTTGCCACCGGTTTTGTAGTTAAGCGGGCTGTCATCGAGCGGGGTGGCGAGGGTATAGAGCTGCGGGTATTCGAGCGCGGTCAGGTACACCATGGGTTTGACGACGGAGCCGATGTTGCGCAGGGAGTAGAGGGCGCGGTTGTAGCCTTGTTCGTTTGGCACACGCGAGCCGATGACGGCCAGCACTTCGGCGTTGCCGGTATTGACGACGACGGCGGCGCTTTGCAGGAAGTCTTTTTTCAGGCCGTTGCGTTTTTCCAGGGTGGGCAGGGCGCCGGTCAGGGCATCCTGGGTTTTTTGCTGGATGAGCGGGTCAAGGGTGGTGAAGATGTTGAGGCCGTCTTTGGTGAGGTCTTCTTCTTTGTAGTGTTCGCCGAGCTGCTGGTAAACGAGGTCAACGAAGGCGGGGAAGCGCACCCGCGCCCGCTGGGCATCCACCGGCACGACGTCAAGCGGCAGCGATTGCGCGAGTTTCATGTCGGTTTCGCTGATGAGGTTGTTCTGCTGCATGAGGCTGAGCATCATGTTGCGCCGTTGCAGGGCATATTCGGGGTGGCGGCGCGGGTCGGCGAGGCCGGGTTCGCGCACGAGGCCGATGAGCATGGCGATTTCGTGCAGGCCGAGGTCTTTGAGTTCTTTGTCGAAGTAGTATTCGCTGGCAAGGCCAAAGCCGTGGATGGCGCGCTGGCCGTCCTGACCGAGGTAGATTTCGTTGAGATAGCCTTCGAGGATGTCTTTTTTGCTGTTGTGGTATTCGAGGACGAGCGCCATCAGCACTTCTTTGAGTTTGCGCGACAGGGTTTGTTCGTTGGTGAGGTAGTGGTTTTTGATGAATTGCTGGGTGAGGGTACTGGCACCCTGTTTGCCGGATTTCTGGATGTAGGTGACGTAGATGGAGCGAGCGAGGCCGCGCGGGTCAATGCCGGGGTGGCGCCAGAAGTTTTTGTCTTCGACGGCGATCAGGCTGTCAACAAGCACCGGCGGCACGTCTTCGAGGTTGACCAGTACGCGGTCCTGTTTGCTCGCCGGGTAGATGCTGGCGATATGCAGTGGTTCGAGGCGTTCGAGGACTTCTTCTTCGAGGGTGCTGAGGTTTTGCACGCTGCTGACTTTGTTTTTGTCAAATTGCACTTGCATCCGCCGTGCCGGACGCTGGCCGTCCCAGAAGTTGAAGGGTTGGGCGTAGTATTCGACGGTGTTGCCTTCGCGGTGGTACTGCTTGATGTTGTTCGGGCTGGCGACTTCGCGGTAGTCGAGCAGTTTCAGTTCGTTGATGAGGTCTTCGGGGGTGAGCGTCGCGCCTTTGTAGAGTTCGAGCGGGCGGGCGTATACGCGCGCCGGCATGGACCACAGCGCACCACCCAGTTTACGGTCATCAAGGTGGTACTCTTTTTCGAGTTTCATCGCGTACATGAAGAGCAGCACGCAGCCGAAGATGCCGAGGATAATCAGGAAGTAGAAGGTGTTACGGATGAGGCGTAGCAAGGGTGTTCTCCGGTTGGGTTAGACGGCCACGGGCGCTTTGATGGGCGGATGGCTGTGGTAGTGCTGTAACTGGATATCGTCGTAGTGGTAGCTGTCGATGCTTGCCGCCTGGCGCAGGGCGAGTGCGGGCAGCGGGTAGGGCGTGCGGCTGAGTTGTTCGCGCGCCTGGTCGAAGTGGTTGTTGTAGAGGTGTACGTCGCCGCCCGTCCAGATGAAGTCGCCGACTTGCAGTCCGGCTTGCTGCGCCATCATGTGCGTCAGGAGGGCATAGCTTGCGATGTTAAACGGCACACCGAGGAAAACGTCCGCCGAGCGCTGGTAGAGTTGGCAGGAAAGGCGGCCACCCGCAACGTAGAACTGGAACAGGGTGTGGCAGGGCATCAGCGCCATGTCCGCCAGTTCGCCAACGTTCCAGGCCGAGACGATCATGCGGCGCGAATCAGGGTCGGTTTTCAGGAGATGCAGGACGTGGGCAATCTGGTCGTGTCCAGCCCAGTCGCGCCACTGCTTGCCGTAAATCGGGCCGAGGTCGCCTTGCTCGTCCGCCCATTCGTCCCAAATGGTCACTCCGTTATCGCGCAGGTAACCGATGTTGGTCTCGCCGCGCAGGAACCACAGCAATTCATGCACGATGGATTTGAAATGCACACGCTTGGTGGTGAGCAGCGGGAAACCGTCCTGCAAGTTCAGGCGCATCTGGTAGCCGAAAACGGAGCGCGTCCCCGTGCCGGTACGGTCAGCCTTGGTGCTGCCGTGCTCCAGCACATGGCGCAGAAGGTCAAGATACGCTTGCACGCGGCCCCCGTCGCAGCATCAGCCACAGGCCGAAGACAATCATCGGCAGACTGAGCGCCTGCCCCATCGTGATCTCGCCGATAAGGAAATTCACCTGCCCGTCCGGCTGGCGCACCATCTCAACCAGCGAGCGGAAAATGCCGTAGAGGACGAGGAACAGCCCGGCTACCTGCCCGCTGCGGCGCGGTTTGGCGGAATAGAACCACACAGCGATGAAAAGGACGATGCCTTCCAGCCCCGCTTCATACAGCTGCGAAGGATGGCGCGGGATGCCGTCGCCGGTGCCGGGGAAGACCATGCCCCAGGGCAGGTCGGTCGGTCGGCCCCACAGCTCGCCGTTAATAAAATTGCCGATACGGCCAAAGAACAGTCCCGGCGGAATCATCGGCGCGACATAATCGGCGACCGCCCAAAACGCCTTGCCCTTTTTGCGCCCAAACAGCCAGAGCAGGAATATCACCCCGAGCAGGCCGCCGTGAAAAGACATCCCGCCTTCCCAGATTTTCAGCGGATAAAGCCAGTCACGCGCCCAATAGCCCATGCCGTAAAACAGCACATAACCAATCCGCCCACCCAACACCACGCCGAGCATCAAATACGTCATCAAATCGCTGACATCTTCCTTGGTCCAGGCGGGATTCGATTTGGTGCGCCGCACGCCGAGCAGATAGGCGCAGCCGAAACCGATGACATACATCAGACCGTACCAGGTCGGGTGAATCGGGCCGAGCTTAAAAATATAGGGGTTGAAATTGGGGAATTGCAGCATGAACCTAAAACCTTCTACTGAAAAAAACAGCGCATTACAGTCGCATCAAGACATAAAAAACGCGCGCGATAATAGCACAAAGCCTGTGCACGGCGGGGC
>CAURDG010000175.1:0-3817 GCA_963523555.1 uncultured Cardiobacterium sp. | reverse complement strand
AGAGTTCCCAGCCGTTTTGCAGGGCTTCGGTAACGCGGCGGCAGAAGGCGGCGTCATCAGCGCCGGTGAGGAAGCGGTAGATTTTCATGGATTTTCCTTGGGTTATGGGTTAGAGGTTAGGGTTTTTCCGTTTGCGGCAGCCGATAGTCATGCGGGAATCCTTAGCCGAGTTGGCGCAGGCAGTCTCGGATGAGCTGCGGGCCGTGATAGATGAGGCCAGTGTAGATTTGCACGAGGTCGGCGCCGGCATCGAGTTTGGCCTGCATGTCGGCGGCACTCATCACGCCACCGGCGGCGATGAGCGGGATGCTCGGCAGGCGGGCGCGGATTTTGCTGAGGATGGCAGTCGCACGCGTAGTGAGCGGCGCGCCGGACAGCCCTCCTTGTTCGCTGCCGTGCGTATGGCTGGCGACGGTGCTCTTGTCGAGGGTGGTGTTGGTGGCGATGATGCCGTCTATGCCGCAGGCGGCGATGGTGTCAAGCAGGTCGTTGAGCGCATCGTCATCGAGGTCGGGAGCAATTTTGACGACGATGGGGACGTGTTTTTGTGTGGAGGCGGCAAGGCGTTGTTGTTCGCTCTTAATGCCTGTCAGCAGGGTACGCAGGGCAGCACCGTGTTGTAGGTCGCGCAGGCCGGCGGTGTTAGGCGAGGAGATATTGATGGCGAGGTAGTCAGCATGTGCCCAGGCTTTCTGGATGCCGATGAGGTAGTCATCCAGCGCCTGTTCGTTCGGGGTGTTTTTGTTTTTGCCGAGGTTGATACCGAGGATGGCGCGCGGACGCGGCGTGTCGGTAACGCGCGCGATGAGGGCGTCGATACCGTCGTTGTTGAAGCCCATGCGGTTGATGATGGCCTGGTGTTCGGGCAGGCGGTAGAGGCGTGGGCGGCCGTTGCCCGGCTGCGGACGCGGGGTAACGGTGCCGATTTCGATGAAGCCGAGTCCAGAGCGGTCGAAGGCGCTGATGGCGACGCCGTTTTTATCCAGCCCGGCGGCGAGACCGAGGCGGTTCGGGAAGGTCAGCCCCAGCAGTTCGACGGGCTGGCCGCCTTGTCCTTTCGGCATGATGGTCGGGAAGCGGGCAAGCGCGCCGAGGGTGAGGTCGTGCGCTTTTTCGGGGTCAAGGCGGAAGAGTAGGGGGCGGGCGAGGGAGTAGGGGTTCATGTGGGGTTCCGGTTTTTATGGGAGCGGCGTGGTTGCTGGGTTTTGTCGCTACTGCGTTTTAGCCGCACCCTCCGCTGTTTCCCGCTAAAACGCTCGTTTTTGTCGGGAAACCACCACGGAGGGAGGGGCTTTTGTCGTCTAGGAAGCCTTTCTCTTTATGCGTTTTTTGCCGCGAAGGTTTGCATGTAGTCAATGAGCGCTTCTACGCCTGCTATCGGCATGGCGTTGTAAATGCTGGCGCGGATGCCGCCAAGCAGTTTGTGCCCTTTGAGGCCGGCGAAGCCTTGTGGTTCGGCTTCTTGCCAGAAGCGGGTATCGAGTTCGGGCGAGGGGGTGCGGAAGGTCACGTTGGTACGCGAGCGGTAGGCGGGCGGCACGTCGTTCTGGTAGTAGTTGCTACGGTCGATGTAGTCGTAGAGCAGGCTGGATTTGGCGATGCTTTCCGCTTCAAAGTGGGCAATGCCGCCGTTGTCCTTAATCCAGTGCAGGACTTTGTTCAGCATGTAGATTTGCCAGGTCGGCGGGGTATTGAACAGGCTGTTCGCCGCCGCGTGCGCTGCGTAGGTGAGGAATTTGGGTACGCGCGGGTGGTCTTTGATGAGGTCGCGGCGGACGAAAACGAGGGCAAGCCCCGCCGGCGCGAGGTTTTTCTGCACGCCGCCATAGACGATGGCGCAGCGTTCCCAAGGGACGGCGCGGGTGTAGTAGTCGGATGAGGCGTCGATAACCAGCGGCACGGCGGCGGTCGGATAGTCGCGGTATTGCACACCGCTGATGGTTTCGTTGCTGGTGAGGTAGAGGTAGCGGCAATCGGCGGGCAGCGGCGGCAGGACATCCGGCAGGGTGGTGAAGCCGCTATCGCGCCCCGTCCAGATTTCGCGGGCATCGCCAACACGTTGCGCTTCTTTCAGCGCTTTTTCCGCCCAGATGCCGCTGTTGATGTAGGCGGCGCTGCCACCGTCGGCGAGCAGGTTGAGCGGGATCATGTCGAATTGTTGGTGCGCGCCGCCGGCGAGCAGGAGCGGCTGGAAGTCGGCGGGTGCGGCAATGAGTTCTTGCGCGAGCGCCAGGGTTTCTTCATGCACCGCTTCAAAACGCTTGCTGCGGTGGCTGATTTCCAGCACGGACATGCCGCAGCCCTGGAAGTCGAGCAGCTCGGCCTGGGCGGATTCGAGGACGGCAAGCGGCAGGGTGCAGGGGCCGGCAGTGAAGTTGTAGATGCGGTGGGTCATGGATGCCTCTCTTGGGGTTTTGGGGATGGTTCAACGCTTGCAGCGCAGGGCGGCAATCGCGCACATTCATGGGGGTTTATTTTATCGTCGTATGGGGGCAGGTGTTGCAGGCACGTTGATGTTAAAGGACTGCACGGTAACGTGCGCGGTTATCGGATGCAATATTTTGTAAATCGCAAAGGGGATATGGGGTGTATCCCGCTTGACAGGCCCCGCTCTTATAATCAGGTGCCAAAAAATCAATCCTAAACGGCCACATTTGGCACAAAACATGCAAACATGGCGAAATGATACTAACCAGGAAACAGGTATGCCACAACAAGCCAACCTCTATGAAATCCTTGCTTCCTGGCAGCGTAACCGCCGCCAGCGCTTTACTGACCGCACCGTCCTCGAATTGTGGCAGCGGCGGATGCTCACCCGCCTTTTCAAAGAAATCCTGCCGCAAAGCCCTTATTACCAGCACTATCTTAAAGAACCCATCGAAAACTGGCCGGTGATGAACCCGGTGGATCTCACCCGTTATTTTGATGAAATCAATACCATCGGGGTTAAACACGAAGAAGTCTTTGCCCTCGGTGTACGCGCCGACATCTCGCGCGACTATGCCTACTTCGCCCGCGACTACACCCCGCTCCTTTCCGCTGGCAGCAAAGGCCGCCGCCGCGCCTACATCCTCAGCCACGAAGAGCGGGTGGATCGCATCGGCGCCGTTCTCGCCCGTCTCTACCCGGAGGCACTGCCGGAAGGCACCAGCATTGCCTGGTACTTCCGCAGCAACAACGCGCCCTACCACACCCTGAAAACAAGCACCCTCGAAATCCAGAGCTACGACCTGCAAGAACACCCTTCCTACCTCGCACAAAAACTGCAACACCAGCAGCCGCACCTCATCATCGCCCCTGCCAGCATCCTCCTGCGCATCCTCAGTCTCATCATGGAGGGCCGCCTCGAACTCGAACGCTGTAGCCGCGTCTATAACAGCGGCGAAGTGATGACCGCGCGCGACCGCCTCGCCCTGCGCCGCCAGTTCGCCACTGTCGGAGACATCTATCAGGGCGTGGAAGGGATGCTCGGCGTCACCTGCGCGCATGGCCGTCTGCACCTTTGCGAAGAAAAATACCTCATTGAAAAAGAATGGCTGGATGACGTCCACTACATCCCGCTTATCACCTCATTCACCGCTCACGCCCTGCCGCTGGTGCGCTACCGCGTGGACGACGTGCTGCAACACGATCCGCAACCCTGCCCCTGCGGTAACTGCGCCGACAGTGTGCGCGCCATCGAAGGCCGCACTGACGACATCTTCATCCTGCCTTCGCCAAACCTCACCCGCCGCATCAAAATCTACCCGCAAACCAGCCACCACACCCTGGCCCGCCTGCTGCCGTGGAAAAACGATTACCGCCTGAGCCAGCACAG
>CAURDG010000174.1:0-3878 GCA_963523555.1 uncultured Cardiobacterium sp. | reverse complement strand
AATCAGGCGCTGGGCGAAAAGACGCGGGCGGGAACGATCGCAGCTTTCCAGGATAAAGTCGTGAACAGTGCGCGTCGTGGCGCCGCCGATGAGGTCAAGCACGACAGGCGCGAGATGGGAAACGGCAGCGTATAAAGCGAGGGCGGCAGCGGGCAGGCGACGTTTCGGCGCATAAAGCAGCCAGGCCCCACCAAGCAGGGCAGTGCCACCAAACGCACGGGCGCAGAATGCCGCCGCGCCTTCTTCAGGGAAAAAGATTTTCAGCGTAATCCAGCCGAGAGCAGTCATGAGGCTGATGCCGCTGATGAAATGTCGCAACATGGGGAAGCGTGAGACGAATAGACAAAAGCCCCGCCGAAGCGGGGCCCACAATTCTCCGCACAGTCTGCGGAAACCTTGCCGGAAGGGTTATTTGAGGAGATGTTCGATCGCAGCGCGTTCTTCACGCAGTTCGGCGGCGGTCGCATCCATTTTTTCACGGCTGAAGGCATCTACTTCCAGCCCCTGAACGATTTCGTAGTCGCCGTTTTTGCAGCGGCAGGGATAAGAATAGATGATGCCTGGGGCAATGCCGTAGGAACCGTCGGCAGGAACTGCCATGCTGACCCAGTCATCGCCCTGAGTGCCCAGCGCCCAGGTGCGCATGTGGTCAATCGCGGCGGAAGCAGCGGACGCGGCGGAAGAAGCACCTCGCGCCTTGATGATGGCAGCGCCGCGTTGTTGCACGACGGGAATGAAGGTGTCCTTGTACCAAGTGTCGTCCACCAAGCCTTTTGCAGCCTTGCCCTTAACGGTGGCATGGCTGATATCCGGGTACTGCGTGGAAGAGTGGTTGCCCCAGATAATCATCTTGGCGACGTCTGTAGTGTGGGTGCCGGTTTTTTCGGCAAGTTGCGACAGGGCGCGGTTGTGGTCGAGGCGGGTCATCGCCGTGAAATTGCGCGGGTTGAGATCCGGCGCAGCCGCTTGCGCGATCAGCGCGTTAGTATTCGCCGGGTTACCAACTACCAGCACTTTGACGTCGCGCGAAGCGTGATCGTTCAGCGCCTTGCCCTGCGGCCCGAAAATGGCGCCGTTGGCAGTGAGCAGGTCTTTGCGTTCCATGCCGGGACCGCGCGGACGGGCACCCACCAGCAGGGCATAGTCGGTATCCTTGAAGGCTACGCTAGCGTCATCGGTCGCGACAACACCGGCGAGCAGCGGGAAAGCGCAGTCATTGAGCTCCATCACTACACCTTGCAATGCACCCAGTGCCGGCGTAATTTCCAGCAGTTGCAGAATAACGGGCTGATCCGGCCCCAGCATATCGCCAGCAGCGATGCGGAAGGCCAGTGCATAACCGATATTGCCGGCGGCGCCGGTAATGGTGACACGGACAGGATTTTTCATATGGATGCTCCGGTTGTGAAAAAATGAGTAAATTTATTATAGCAGGATAGATTCTTTCCGAACAGTAATGTAGAATGCTTGCGTCCCTTCAGATAAGGAATTCACTATGTTTTTGAGAACTTCTGTATTGGCCTTCGCCGTATCTTTCGCTGTTGCCAGCTCCGCGCAACAAGCCGCGACGCCGTCACCAAGCGACGGCAACAATCCGCCTCCGCCGGAGATATATCGCAACCCTAATGCCCAACCACAGCAGATTTTTTATAAGTGGTACTCGCGTGGGCGTGCACACTACGCAAAATATGCACCACGTGGCGTAAAGAATGTCATCAAGATTAATGGACAGGGAATGCTGGTCAGCGAACGTCCTGATAACAACACGTTTGCGGTTCTGCGTCCCGTACGTCCGGCAACACCTAATGCACAAAATACCAATAGTCCGCAACCCTTGCCTGAAGGTACCGTCACCCGTGAACAGCGCTGTGCAACAGCGCAGAAGGATCTGAATACCTTAAGTCAGCCCACGGTTTTTCAGGATGATGGCAAAGGTAACTTGGTTCCGCTTTCAGCAGCTGAGATAACTGAGCGGACTAAACAAGCACAAGTCATTATTGAACAAACTTGCAAACCACTGCCGACTGTCGGCAGTATGCCTTCCAGCAAACCGGTAACGCCCCCACCGGGTAGTACACCTTACAGCAGACCGCTAACACCTCCACCGGGTAGTTCTCCCTCTGGTACTCCGCCACTATCGCAGCCATCATCTGGCTCGGATGTTGATGAACAAAATAGCAAAGGTCAAGGGTAGAGCACTGTACTATGCGCCTCTCACAATTCTGGCTCACCACACAAAAAGAAACGCCTGCTGATGCAGAAGTCGTCAGTCACCAACTGATGCTGCGTGCCGGCATGATTCGGCAAGCGGCACTCGGTATATATTCCTGGCTGCCGCTGGGTTTACGGGTGCTGCGCAAAGTGGAGCAGATCATCCGCGAAGAAATGAATCGCGCTGGTTCGCTGGAAATCCTGATGCCGAGCGCCCAACCTGCCGAATTGTGGCAGGAATCCGGGCGTTGGCAGGCGTATGGTCCGGAATTGCAACGTTTTATCGACCGCCATGAGCGCGAATACTGCCTGGGACCAACGCACGAAGAAGTCGTAACCGACTTGATGCGGCGTGATCTTGCCAGCTACAAGCAGCTGCCGCTCAACGTCTATCAAATCCAGACCAAATTCCGCGATGAAATCCGCCCGCGTTTTGGGGTGATGCGGGGTCGGGAATTCTTGATGAAAGACGCCTACTCTTTCCATCTTGACGAAGCCAGCCTGCAAGACACCTATCAAACCATGTTCGACGCCTACTGCCGCATCTTCGAACGCCTTGGCTTGGATTACCGTCCGGTACTGGCGGATAACGGCTCCATCGGCGGCACCGGCTCACACGAATTCCACGTTTTGGCGGCAACAGGCGAAGACGCCATTGTCTTTTCCACCAACGGCAACTATGCCGCCAATATCGAAAAAGCCGAGGCACAGCGCCCCGCCCAAACCCGCCCCGCTCCAAGCGCTGCAATGGAAAAACGGGAAACCCCGCACTGCAAGACCATTGCCGCCTTGGTCGAAGATTATGGCGTGCCAATTGAGCGCACCATCAAAACCCTGCTGGTCGCCGGAGCGGAAGGAGGCGTCGTTGCCCTTATCATCCGTGGCGATCACGAACTCAATGCCATCAAGGCAGAACACCTGCCGGAAGTTGCTGCTCCATTGCGCATGGCCGAAGAAGCCGAAATTCGCGCTGCGCTGGGAGCAGGTGCCGGTTCCCTCGGTCCAGTCGGGGCAAACGTACCGATGATCGTGGATTACGACGCGGCGGTGATTGCCGATTTTGCTGCTGGTGCCAATGAAGACGGCTACCACTATTTCAACATCAACTGGGAACGCGATGTTCCCCTGCCCAAAGTTGCCGACCTGCGCAACGTCATCGAAGGCGATATGGCTCCTGATGGTAGCGGTACCCTCGCCATCCGGCGCGGCATCGAAGTCGGACACATCTTCCAGTTGGGGAAAAAATACTCCGAAGCGATGGGGCTGAAAATACAACTGGAAGACGGTGGTTCAGCTACCCCGCTGATGGGCTGCTACGGCATCGGCGTCACCCGTGTGGTTGCCGCTGCCATTGAGCAAAACCACGACGAACGCGGCATCATCTGGCCGCAGGCCATTGCCCCCTTCACCGTGGCCATCCTGCCGCTCAACGCTGCCAAATCGCCGGAAGTACAGCGTGCCGCCGAAACGTTATACGAACAACTGCTGCAAGCCGGTGTGGATGTTGTACTTGATGATCGCGGCAAACGTCCCGGTGTCATGTTTGCCGATATGGATCTCATCGGCATTCCGGAACGGATCGTTATTTCGGACAAAACACTGGCAAACGGCGAAGTCGAATACAAACACCGCCGCTGCGAAAATGCCGAAATGGTGCCGCTTGACGC
>CAURDG010000173.1:0-3900 GCA_963523555.1 uncultured Cardiobacterium sp. | reverse complement strand
ATCAGCCTGCGGGAAAAGCGCTATCAGCAAATACAATCACAGTATAATCGCCGCCTTGACCTACAAACCCAGACAGACGACCAGGAATAACACCTCATGTTCATCCTCATCAGCAGCCTGCTCAAAAAACACACCCGCCCCCTCGCCATGGCACAAGACCCCTGGGGCAACAACAACGAACCGGACAAAAAAAACAATGACCAGCCGCCGGATCTTGACGAATTTTTCAGCAGGCTCATCGGCCGTCGACCAAACCGGGGCAATAACAATAACAGCGGCAACGGCGGTAATAGCCGCGCCCCGCTGCATCTGCCCGGCAAACTCATCATTCTCGTCATCGCTGCCTTCCTCTGCATCTGGCTGGCCAGTGGCGTCTATACCGTGCGCGAACGCGAAAACGGCGTAGAAACCTTCCTTGGCCGCTACACCCGCACCACCAAATCCGGCCTCAACTGGCACTTCCCCGTCCCCTTCGGCCAAGTTACCAAAGTGGACGTGACCTCCATCTCGTCAATGAAAGTCGGCGAACTCAAAAGCCAAAGTGGCCGCATCAGCACCAGCAACCAGCGCAACGGACAAATGCTGACCAGCGACGAAAACATCGTCGAAATCGGCGCTGCCGTGCAATACCGCATCCGCGACGCGAAAAACTACCTCTTCCAGGCGAACCAGCCCGAAGAAGTGCTGCGCGATATCGTCATCTCGGCCATCCGCGAAGTCGTTGGCAGCAATACCGTCGATGACATCCTCATCGACAAACGCGGCGAGTGGCCACAAGAAGCCAAACAAATCATCGAAAAAACCCTCATCCAGTACAACCTCGGCTTTGAAATCGTCGCCTTCGAGCTGCAAGACGCGCGTGCGCCGGTTGAAGTGCAGGACGCTTTTGAAGATGCCGTCCGTGCCCGTGAAGACGAAGAACGTCTCGGCCTCGAAGCTGAAGCCTACGCCCGCGAACGCATCCCCGTTGCGCGCGGCGAAGCCAAACGCCTCATTCAGGCAGCGCAAGCCTACAAAGCCGAAACCCTTGCCCGCGCTACCGCCGACAGTAGCCGCTTCAATAACCTGCTCGCTGCCTACCGCGAAAATCCCGCCGTCATGCGCGAGCGCCTCTACCTTGACACCATGGCCAACGTGTACGCGCAGAGCAACAAAGTGCTGATAGATGCCGACAACAGCCGCCCCATCATCAACCTCAGCGGCACATCTGCCACCGTCACCCCGCCACAGCTCGCCGCACAAGAAGACAGCGCCACGACCGCGCCCAACCCGACAAACGGCAACAGCACGACCAGCAAACCCCCTGCTGCCGCCACCCCGGCAAACAGCCGCAGCAACGAACGCAGCCGCAGCCGCTAAGGAAATCGCATGAACCACAAACTCAACACCCTCATCGCTGCTATCGCCGTCGCCCTCGTCCTGCTCGTCAGCAGCGCCTACATCATCAACGAACGGCAAATCGCCGTCGTCACCCAATTCTCGCGCCTCATCAGCACCGACGACGAAGCCGGCCTCAAATTCAAAGTCCCCTTCGTGCAAAACGTCGAATTCTTTGACGCGCGTATCCAGCGCCTGGACGTCGAACCCGAACGCTTCATGACCAACGAAAAAAAATGGCTCATCGTCGATTACTTCGTCGAATGGCGTATCAAAGACATCCGCACCTTCTACACCAGCGTTCAGGGCAACTTCGACCAGGCCAGCCGCCTGCTTGACAACATGGTCAAAGAAACCCTGCGCGGCGAATTCGTGCAACGCTCCGTCAAAGAAGCCATCTCGCAAGATCGCGGTACCATCATGGGTGCCGCCAGTGAACGCATCTCGCGTCAGGCAGAAGCCCGCTACGGCATCGAAGTCCTCGGTGTGCGCCTAAAGCGTGTGGACTTCTCCGACGAAATCCGCGACCGTGTCTTCGACCGCATGCGCGCCGAACGCGAACGCGTCAGCAAAGACTTCCGCGCGCGCGGCCAGGAAAAATCCTCCGTTATCCGTGCCACCGCCGAACGCGAAGCTGCCGAACTCCTTGCCCACGCCCGCGAAGAAGCAGACATCATGCGCGGCGAGGCGGATGCTACCGCCGCCAAACAATACGCCGCCGCCTACGGCGCCGACCTCGACTTCTACCGCTACTGGCGCAGCCTCAGTGCCTACCGCGACAGCCTCGGCGGCAGCACCCTCATCGTCAACCCGCACAGCCGCTACTTCCACTACCTCAACAACAACGACAGCACCCCGCCGCTTGACGCCAAAAACGCGCCTGCGGCCCCGCTGGAACAAGCACCGCTGCAAGAACAACTGCCGCCGCCCCCCCTGAATCCCGTTGCCGAACCCGTCATCCCGCCGGAAGCAGCCGCAACGGCTCCCAAAAACGAGCCGGCCCTGCCATGAACATGACCATCTGGTGGCTGTCGCTGGCACTCATGCTGCTCTGCGAAGGCGCGCTCATCGGCATCGCGCCTGCCGCCTGGCGGCGCACCATCAAACAAATCAGCGCCCTGCCCGATCAGACCCTGCGCCGCATCGGGCTGGGCATGGCGACCGTTGCCCTGCTCATCGTCGCCCTGCTCTACTGGGCGACCCCATAAAAAAATCACGCACACCACCCCGCAACCCCACGCCCTAAAATCCCAACAAACCGAGGAACCAACACATGAGCACCAAACTCGTCGTTATCGGCGCCCAATGGGGCGACGAAGGCAAAGGCAAAGTCGTCGACCTGCTCACTGAAAAAGCGGGCGCCGTCGTGCGTTACCAGGGCGGCCACAACGCCGGCCATACCCTCGTCATCGACGGCAAAAAAACCGTCCTGCACCTCATCCCCGCCGGCATCCTGCATGCAGGCGTACAAAGCTACATCGGCAACGGCGTCGTTCTCTGCCTGCGTGCCCTCAAAAAAGAAAGCGATGCCCTCGAAGCCGCCGGTGTTCCCGTGCGCGAACGCCTGCACATCTCGCCCGCCTGCGCCCTCATCCTGCCGACGCACAGCGCGCTGGATCAGGCACGCGAAGCAGCACGCGGCGCAAACAAAATCGGCACCACCGGACGCGGTATCGGCCCCGCCTACGAAGACAAAATCGCGCGACGCGGCCTGCGCCTCGCCGACCTGCAACACCCCGACATCTTCCGCGAGCGCCTGCGCGAACTGATGGACTTCCACAACTTCCAGCTTGAACACTACTACCATCAAGAGCCGCTGGACTACGCTGCCGTCTGTGACGAATGGCTGGCCTACGGCAAACACGTCCGCCCGCTCATCACCGACGTTACCCTCGCCATCACCCGCCACAGCGCAAAAGGCGAGCACATCATCTTCGAAGGCGCACAAGGCGCGATGCTCGACATCGACCACGGCACCTACCCCTTCGTTACCTCGTCCAGCACCGCTGCCGGTGGCGCGGCGACCGGCAGCGGCATCGGCCCGCGCGCGCTGGACTACATCCTCGGCATCGCCAAAGCGTACAGCACCCGCGTTGGCGGCGGCCCCTTCCCGACAGAACTGAGCGACGACACCGGTGCACACCTTGCCAAAGTCGGCAACGAATACGGCGCAACCACTGGCCGCGCGCGTCGCTGCGGCTGGATTGACCTGCCCGCCCTGCGCCGCGCCATCATCAATTCCAGCATCAGCGGCCTGTGCCTGACCAAGCCGGACGTGCTGGACGCCCTGGCGGAAATCAAAGTCTGCACCGCCTACGACATGGATGGCAGCCGCCTTGACATTGCCCCCGTTGGTGCGGACGAACTGGCCCGCTGCACCCCGGTGTACGACACCCTGCCCGGCTGGCAAAGCGACACCGTCGGCATCACCGCCTACGACCAGCTACCGGAAAAAGCGCGCGCCTACATCGCCTACCTCGAACAACAACTGGGCGTACCCATCGCCATCGTCTCGACCGGCCC
>CAURDG010000172.1:0-3913 GCA_963523555.1 uncultured Cardiobacterium sp. | reverse complement strand
CAGCGAGGGTGTTGGTGTACCAGTTGTTGTTGATGTTGTTTTCGTATTCGTTCGGCCCGGTCACGCCGTGGATCATGTATTTGCCGTGGCGTTTGGAGTAGTGGACGCGATCCGCCCAGAAGCGCGAGACTTCGACCAGCACTTCCAGGCCTTCTTTGGCGAGGTAGCTGTCGTCGCCGGTGTAGTTGGTGTAGTTGTAGATGGCGTAAGGGATGGCACCGTTGCGGTGGATTTCCTCAAAGGTGATTTCCCATTCGTTGTGGCATTCGACGCCGGTGAAGGTAACCATCGGGTAGAGCGCGCCGGCGAGACCTTGCTGACGGGCGTTGTGCTGGGCCTGCGGCAGCTGGTTGTGGCGGTATTTGAGCAGGTTGCGGGTGACGTTCGGCCCGGCCAGAGCGAGGTAGAGTGGTACGGCGTAGGCTTCGGTGTCCCAGTAGGTGGCGCCGCCGTATTTTTCGCCGGTGAAGCCTTTGGGGCCGATGTTGAGGCGGGCGTCTTCGCCGTAGTAGGTGGCGAATAGCTGGAAGAGGTTAAAGCGGATGCCTTGTTGGGCTTCGTCGTTGCCGCTGATGACGACGTCAGCGATATCCCAACGCTGTTTCCAGCCCGCTTCGTGAGCGGCGAGGAGGTCGGCGTGGTTGTGTCCGCTGATTTTCGCGGAGAGGTCGCGTCCGGCTTTTTGTACGGCGGCGAGACCGTCGTAGTCGCGGCTGGTGGTGATGATGACGCGTTTTTCAAAGGTTTTCGGCGCCGCGCCCACTTCGGCTTCGAAGCGGTTGGTCACGCGCCAGTCGCTGCTGTCGTGGCCGGTAGCAGTGAAGTCGCCGGCGAAGGTTTGTTCGGCGTTGACGATGAATTGGTCGACGCCGAAGGGGTTGGCGACGGTTTGGGTGGCGATGCTGCCACGGTCGGCGGCAACGTCGCGCGCCAGTACTTGCCAGAATTTTTCTTCGTAGTTGGCGTCTTCGTTTTTCACGTCGGCGTCAATGACGGCGTCAATGCGTACTTTGTGGGTTTTGCCGTCGCTGGCGGTGATGTCCCAGCGGATGAGCGCCAGTTCTTTTTGCGCGACGGAGAGGAATTTGCTGATGCGGAACTGGACGCCAAAGAGGGTGAACTGGCGGTGCAAGACGCCGCTGTGCATGTCGAGTTCGAGGACGAAGTCGGTGGGGACGTGTTTGCCGAGGTCAACTTCCTGGCCGTCAACGTAGATGGCGACTTTGCTGTAATTCAAGGCGTTGATGGCTTTGCCGAAGTATTTGGGGTAGCCGTTTTTCCACCAGCCGACGCGGGTTTTGTCCGGGAACCACACGCCGCCGATGTAGGTGCCGAGGTGGCTGTCGCCGCTGTAGGTTTCTTCGAAGTTGCCGCGCATGCCCATGTAGCCGTTGCCGAGGCTGGTCAGGCTTTCTTGCAGGCGCTTGTGTTCTTTTTCCAGTTTGGTGCTGCGGATGCTCCAGGGGTGGATTTCCATGATTCTCAGGTACATATCAGTGTCCTCTTTCGGGTTGGAAGATGATGGTGGATTGGTGGCGCGCGCCGTCTTTGAGGCGGATGTCGCCGTATTCGGGACGGTGCAGGCTGTTGGGCAGGGTTTGCAGTTCGGTGGCGAGTGCGTCGTAAGTGCCCGCGTCATGCGCGGTGCCGTCCTGCGGCGCGGCGGTGAAGATAATCAGGCCGTTGCGGTCGCCATAGAGGCGGACGCGGTAGTCGGGGGTGCTCAGGATGGCTGCTGCCTGGCGGATGTCAGCGGGGACGCGGTAGATGTCGTCAAAACCCCCGCTTGCGCGCACGGCATCATCCAGCGGACGTGCGTGGCGGAAGTCGTAAGCGGGGCTGTCGTCTGCATTGAGCGGCAGTTTTTCCGCATCGACGGCGATATGTTCGCCCTGCGGGATGTGCAGGGTGCAGCCGTGCAGGCCGCGCGGCAGACGCCAGTAGATATGCAGGGTCGGGTCAAACACGGTGTCGCCGTGCGCCGTCGCTTCGTAGCGGAGGGTGAGGCGGTCATCCGCGTCCAGCTGGTAATCAATGCTGAGTTCAAGGTCGCCGGGGTAGCCGTCCTGCGCCGCAGTCACGGTCGTGCTGAGGCGCAGTAACTGCGCATCCAGCCGCTGCACGGTGAAGAGCGTCCCCGCCAACCCGTGCGAACCGCCGTGCAGGGCGTTACGCCCTTCGTTCGCCTCCACGCGGCAGGGTGTGCCGAAGAGATCGAATGCGGCCCCGGCGATGCGTCCGGCGACGCGGCCAATCTGCTTGTTAATCTGAAACGGGTTCTGCACATAATCGGCGGCGTTGTCGTAGCCGATGACCAGCGGCAGGCGGCCATTATCTGTGCGCAGCGAGTAATCCTGGACGATACCGCCAAGATTGAGCACGCACACCCGTGTACCGCGCGCATTTTCCAGGTAATAGCCGACGACCGGCACCCCGTGCAGGGTGCCGAACGGTTTGGACAGCGCATCCATCAGGCGTGATCCGTCTTGGCGTGCGTTTCCTTAATCAGGAACACCGAAAACGCGCCGGCAAGCAGGATGATCCCGGCGGCAATAAACATATTGGCCTGTGTGCCGCCCAATAACGGGTAGAGGCCGAAACTTATAAGCGAAGCGACAATCTGCGGCAGGCAAATCGAGCCGTTAAAGAGGCCGAGATAGGTGCCCATATGTTTGCCGGAAAGAGCATTGGTCACGATTGTCAGCGGGTAAGTGATAATCCCCGCCCAGGCAATGCCGACCAGGATAAAGGACAGAATCAGCACATATTTATTGCCGACATAGGCGATGGAGAGGAAACCCAGCGCACCCAGTGCCAGACAGGCGAAATAACCGTGCTTATGGAACTGGTTCGGCACCTTCGCCAGCACATACGAGCACGCGACTGCCGCGATGGACTGCACCGCCGCCAGCATCCCGTACCAGTTGCCCGCTTCTTGGTAACCGGCAGAAGCGGCGTCTGTGGTCTGCCAGACATTGGCGGCAATCGCGCCTGCGGAATACGTCCACAAATACTGGAAGGCAAACCAGCAGAAAAACTGCGTCAATGACACCGTCCAAAAGGCCTTGGGCGCGGTTTTCAGCAGCGTCAGCCAGCTCACCTTGTCCTGATTGTCCTGTACTGAAATACCGTGATAACGCGCATAAGTGGCAGGGTCGTACTCCTTCACCTTGAAAATCGTGAAGGCGCTGGTGATGACGAGCAGCGCCGCGCCGACATAAAACGCGACCACCACCGTCTGCGGCACCACGCCCGCCGGTGCCGTGTTGGCGAGACCGATATAGGCGAACACGAACGGCAACACGGCGGCAATCACCGAACCGGCATTGGCGAGAAAACTCTGAATACCGTAGGCATAACTCTTCTGCTCGTCGTTAACCATATCGCCGACCATCATCTTGAACGGCTGCATTGCCATGTTGGACGACACATCCAGCAGGGCAATCATCAGCGCGCCAAATACCAGCGCGGCAAGCGGGCCAAAGCCGAAACTGCCGGAGTTCGGCATCAAAATCATGACCAGCACGGCAATCAGCGCGCCATACAGCAGATACGGCAGGCGGCGACCACCGAGACGCGGTGCCCAAGTGCGGTCCGAATAATGGCCGACGATGGGCTGTACCAAAAGACCCGCCAGCGGCGGCAGGATAAAGAACCAGCCGAGACTGTGCGGGTCAGCGCCGAGTGTTTGGAAAATGCGGCTCATCTGCGAGCTTTGCAGGGTGAAGGCCGTCTGCACGCCGAGAAAACCGAAGCTGATCATCCAGATAGTACTTTGGGGCAGCGTGGGCAGGCCTTGCTGCGTCGTTTGCGGGGTGGGTTCCGACATAAGAAAACTCCTCTGATGGGCGGAATGCTCCTGATTGCGGCATTCCGGTGATTAATCATTCCGTGGGAAAACGCTTTAATAATT
>CAURDG010000171.1:0-3919 GCA_963523555.1 uncultured Cardiobacterium sp. | reverse complement strand
TCTTCGTCTGCCTTGCGGTGACGGAAGTCTTTTTTTTAACGGTGATGCGATAGCGTTTGAGCGCCTTGCAGATGCCGTTTTGTGAGCAGCCCAGACGTGCAGCCGCAGGTTCTTTTTATGCCTCTGTCTTGCGGTAACGCAAGTCCCACACGCCGTGGCCGAGCCGTTCGCCGCGTCGTTCAAATTTTGTCTGCGGGCGCCAGTCGGGGCGGGGGGCGAAGCCGTCGGCGCCGCCGAGGTTCTGCCATTTGGGATCGCCGGCGAAAACGTCGCGCATCCATTCGGCGTAGTTTTCCCAGTCGGTCGCGCAGTGGATTTCGCCGCCCGCGCGCAGTTTGCGCCAGATGAGGTCGGTAAAGGCACGCTGCACGATGCGGCGCTTGTGGTGTCGCGCTTTCGGCCAGGGATCGGGGAAGTAGATTTGCACGCGGTTGAGGGTGCCATCCGGGACGTGGTCGTGGATGATGGCGACGGCATCATGGCGGATGACGCGCAGGTTGTTGATACCCGCTGCTGCCGCCAGCACCAGCGCATGGCCGACGCCGGGGCGGTGCACTTCGATGCCGACAAAGCCCTGCTGCGGTGCGGCTTCAGCCATTTGCACGAAGCTCTCGCCGTTGCCGAAGCCAATTTCGAGGATGAGTTCGCGTGCGTCGCCAAAGAGGCTCGCCGCATCTACGCGCAAGTTTTCATTCACTTCCAGCCCGTAGCGCGGCCAGTGTTCGGCCAGCGCCCGTTCCTGACCACTGGTGATGCGTCCCTGACGCAGGACAAAGCTGCGGATGGTCATACGCGTTTGTCGCAGGTGATCTGCGCGTAGGCGGAGTGGTTGTGAATGGACTCGAAGTTTTCCGAGGAGACGCGGTAGGCCTGGATGCGCGCATCATCGTTCAAGCGGGCGGCGACATCGCGCACGATGTCTTCAACGAATTTCGGGTTTTCGTAGGCGCGTTCGGTCACGTATTTTTCGTCTGGCCGTTTCAGGGTCGCCCAGATTTCGCAGGAGCCTTCTTCTTCGCCGATGCGGATGAGTTCTTCGATGGCAAAGGGCGCAGCGGGGTCGTACACGGCATTGATGATGATGTGCGAGCGCTGGTTGTGCGCGCCGTATTTGGAGATTTCTTTCGAGCAGGGGCAGAGGCTGGTAACGGCGACAGTCACTTCCACGCGCACTTCGCAGCGCTCACGATTCCCATCGGCGAGCAGACGCACACGGTAATCGAGCAGGCTTTCGGTTTTACTGACCGGCGCCTGTTTTTTGATGAAAAACGGGAAGGTGAGTTCGATGCTGCCTTCTTGCGCGTTCAGGCGATTCAGCATTTCCGCGTGTAGCGCTGCAAAGGTGGCGGGATCGAGGACGGCGGTTTCATTCAGCAGATGAATGAAACGTGACATGTGCGTGCCTTTCTGGTGATGCGGCAGGGCGACGGTCATTTCAGCGGTAGCGACGGTGTCCTGGGTGCTGCCGTCTTTGTTGATGACACGCAGCGGCAGGCGGATATCGCGGATGCCGACGCGGGTAATGGCGATGTGGCGAGTATCGGGTTTTCCCTGAACGTCAGGGATGGTCGTATCGGTCATGGTGTTTTCGATTGTGGATAAAAGGCGCGCATTATAGCGGTATCCATAGCACTTGACCGCTTACCTGCCCGTCTTTGCCGTGCGCAGTTGCGAACGGCTATGCGCGCTTTGCAACTCGCCAAGCGGGATAAACACTGGCCCCGCCAAGCGGGATAAACACTGGCCCCGCCAAGCGGGATAAACACTGGGCCCGCCAAGCGGGATAAACACTGGGCCCACCAAGCGGGATAAACACTGGGCCCGCCAAGCGGGATAAACACTGGGGCCGCCAAGCGGCGTCAACACTGGGGCCGCCAAGCGGGATAAACACTGGGGCCGTCAAGCGGCGTCTATAGCTAATCAGCTTATTTTTTCATACGACATTTGCGCCAATCTTTCCGCATTTGCGCAATATTCAGGGAAGATTTGTATGAAGGATTAAGAGCATTGGCTATATACTGGTCTCGCATCTGTGACCACGAAGAAGGCAGACCACAACGATCTGCCTTTTTCACGACCCAAACGGGGTATCTCAGCCGTTAATCTTCGCAATCAGTGCGTCGGCGAAGGCGCTGGTGGTGACTTCGGTCGCGCCGGTCATCAGGCGGGCGAAGTCGTAGGTGACGGTTTTGTCGGCGATCGCCGCTGTAAAGGCGCGGTTGATGATGTCTGCCGCTTCCTGCCAGCCGATGTATTCGAGCATCATCACTCCGGAGAGCAGTATCGAGCTGGGGTTGACGCGGTTTTGTCCCGCGTGTTTCGGCGCGCTGCCGTGTGTCGCTTCAAAGATGGCCAGCCCTTCGCCGATGTTTGCCCCCGGCGCGATGCCGATGCCGCCCACTTGTGCGGCGAGAGCGTCCGAGAGGTAGTCGCCGTTCAGGTTCGGGGTGGCGATGACGTCGTATTCTGCCGGGCGCAGCAGCATTTGCTGGAACATGGCGTCGGCGATTCGGTCTTTGATGACGATTTTGCCGTCAGGCACCACGCCGCCGTGTTTTTCATCCACTTCTTTTTCGCTGATGGTCTGCGCCGGATATTCGTCGCGCGCCACTTCGTAGCCCCAGGTGCGGAAGGCACCTTCGGTGTATTTCATGATGTTGCCTTTGTGCACCAGGGTTACGCTTTTGCGTTTATGGGTGATGGCGTGCTCGATGGCCATGCGTACCAGGCGCTTGCTGCCGTATTCGGAGATGGGCTTGATGCCGAGTCCCGCTCCTTCGAAGAAGTGCGCGCCGAGTTCGCGGCGCAGGAAGTCGGCGAGTTTGCGGTTTTCTTCGCTGCCGGCGGCGTATTCAATGCCGGCATAGACGTCTTCGGTGTTTTCGCGGTAGATGACCACGTCCACTTCTTCCGGGCGCAGCATCGGCGAGGGGACGCCGGGGTAGTAGCGCACCGGGCGGACGCAGGCGTAGAGGTCGAGTGTCTGGCGCAGGCTGACGTTGAGCGAGCGGAAGCCGCCGCCGACGGGCGTGGTGAACGGCCCTTTGATGGCGATGCGCAGTTCACGCAGGGCGTCGCGGGTGCTGTCCGGGTAGTAGGTGCTGTATTGGGCGAAGGCGTCTTCGCCCAGCGGCAGTTCGACCCAGTGGATGCGGCGGGCATCGCCGTAGCTGCGGGCGATGGCAACGTCCCAGACGCGGCGCGCGGCCTGCATGATTTCCGGGCCGATACCGTCGCCGCTGATGCAGCCGATGCGCGGCTGGGCGGGGACGTGCCACTGGCCGTTGTCGTAGCGGATGGTTTCGCCGGCGGGGGATGTGGTCATGGTGGACTCCTTGGATTGGGTTAGTCGTTGCAAATAGGGGGGATACAGTATGGGCGGGGCTTGCTGCCTCGTCTCCGCCCTATCCGCAACGACTATATTAGAAGTGGGGATGCTCTTTCCACAGCATATGGGCGGCGATAATAAACGCGGCGTTGTGCCGGGAGACCGGCGGATAGATGCGGCTGTAACAGGGTGAGGATGTCGGACATTGTGCTTCCTGGTAGGGAGGGACGGCTATTGTAGGGAAAATGGGGTTTTGTTGATTTTTCTGCGCAAGGAGGTGTGATCATGATAAGGGCCATATCTTGCTCCGTCTGATGGGATCAGTATTGATGTCGCTTAACGCCCCCGGCGTAAAAACCGTGCACAAAAAACCGCGCTGGAGCGCGGTTTGCTTGCAGGGATGGCAGTGTTATTGGCGAATAGCACCGAAGCTGCCGGAGAGGCGTTGCACGGTGTCGCTAAACAGGCCGCCGAGTTCGCGGGCATCGTCGCCGTAGAAGTGGCCGCCGCTGCTGACGGCAGCGCCGTTGGCGGTGGCGAAGCTGTTACCGTTGATGGTGGCATTGATGTTCACCGGCGTGAAGGTCACGC
>CAURDG010000170.1:0-3920 GCA_963523555.1 uncultured Cardiobacterium sp. | reverse complement strand
ACCCTGATGCAAAGGGATAATTCAGACACAGCGCAAGCTGTGTCTTTTTGTTTGGTGGTGGGGCATTTGTATTGAGCCATCGGTATGGATAGGCATCAGCCGCCAAGCGGTGTCATTACTGGCCTCGTCAAGCGGCGTAAATATTGGCCTTGCCAAGCGGGATAACGCTGCGGTTTTGATGTCGGTCAAGCGAGGTGTTGATGCGGTGTTTGTCGTGTGGCTGTGGCAAGACGTTAGGTTGGCGCGCTTTTTCTGTGGATTTTCCCCTTCCTTTCTGCAATTCTTTGTGGCTATAATGTGCATATAGTGTTGCAATGTGTTGATAATAACCAATCGTATCCACACTTTTCACCGCTACCGTTTGTCTTGCAGGCGGTCATCCCCCTTCCTTTCAGATGCCTTGCATGAAGTGGGCCTGCCGCCACTTTTTGTCCGGGCAATCCTGAAGGTTTGGGTTATCCCCACAACTTTTTTGGAGCTAATGATGCAATTCCATGCCAAGCAAAATGTGCTGCCCATGTTTCGTCTCAGCCTGTTAGCGACTGCAGGGCTGACTTTTTCCAGCGCCGCGCTGGCAGAAGAAGACGCCTGTCCGCACCGTGGCGATCTCGATGCGATTTATTGCGATGCCAACAAGGATATGGTCGCCGACCCGCCGTCTGATCCGAAGAAATTCCGCGATCCGAAGACGCTGATTTTTGCTTTCACGCCGGTGGAGGATCCGACCGTTTATGAAAAGCTCTTCCAGCCGTTCATGGGTCACTTGTCGCAATGCGTGGGACGCAAGACGGTGTTCTTCGCCGTGCAGTCGAACTCGGCAGAAATTGAGGCGATGCGTTCCGGTCGTCTGCATATCGCTGCGTTTTCCACGGGTCCGACCAATTTCGCGGTCAATATCGCGGGTGCCGTGCCGTTTGCCATCCGTGGTACGGAAAATGGTCCGGAAGGCGCCGCCATCAAGATGATTGTGCGCAAAGACAGCCCCTACAAAGAGCTGGCTGATCTGAAAGGCAAGCGCATCGCGCACACTTCACCTTCTTCCAACACTGGCAACCTTGCGCCGCGCGCCCTGTTTTCAGAGCTCGGCCTCACGCCGGACAAGGATTACAAGGTGGTCTATTCCGGCAAACACGACCAGTCCATCCTCGGCGTGAAGTCAGGCGACTATGACGCTGCCCCGGTTGCGAGCGACGTGCTGCAACACATGACGGAACGCGGCGTGGTCAGTGCTGATGATTTCAATGTCCTCTACACCAGCGAGCTTTTCCCAACCGATGCCTATGCTTATGCGCACGATCTGGATCCGAAACTGGTGGACAAGATCAAGCAGTGCTTCTTTGAATACCGCATTCCGCCGGAAATGGCGAAGGGCTTGGGCGGCGACCGCTTCCTCCCCGCCAATTATCAGAAAGACTGGGAACTGGTACGCAAGGTTGCCATTGCCGCCGGGCAGAGCCTGAACCGCAGTGGCTATGAAGCCGAAAACGCCAAGAAGAAATAAGCCATAAACGGACGGGATTATGAATAAACGGGTAGAACTATGAGCGCCGTGTTGCAAATCAGCGGCCTGACCAAGGCCTACAAGCCCGGTGCGCCGGTGCTGAAAGGCATCGACCTGACGTTTGCGGGCAGCGGTCTGACGGCGATTATCGGCCCTTCCGGGACGGGGAAATCGACGCTGATCCGCATCATCAACCGCCTGATTGAACCCAGCGACGGCTCGATTCTCTTCAAAGGGGAAGAGCTTTCCCATGTAAGAGGGCGCGCGCTGCGCGAAGCACGGCGGCGCATCGGCATGGTCTTTCAGGAATATAACCTCGTTGAACGCCTGTCCGTCATGGAAAACCTGCTCACCGGCCGCTTGGGCTATGTATCGCCGCTCAACGCCTGGTTGCGCCGCTTCCCTGCTGAAGATATTGCCTACGCTTACCGCCTGCTCGACATTGTCGGGCTGGCGGCTTTTGCCAACCAGCGCGCCGACAGTCTCTCCGGCGGGCAACGGCAGCGCGTCGGCATCGCCCGCGCCCTGATGCAGCGTCCGGAAATCCTGCTCGCCGACGAGCCGACTTCTTCGCTTGACCCGAAAACTTCGGTGGAAATCATGGAGTTGCTGAAATCGCAGGGCATGGATAACCAGATCCCGGTGCTGGTCAACATTCACGATGTCAATTTGGCGCGCCGCTACGCCGACCGCATCGTCGGCATGACGGGCGGTAAAGTTGTCTTCGACGGCGCCCCCGCCACTCTGACCGATGCCGACCTGAACACGATTTACGGCGGCAAGGACTGGTTGCAATGAACGCGCCAGCCAAACCCACATACGCGCCACCGCCTGCTGACGTTCGCCCCTTCCACACCTCCTGGGGCGCGCGCCTGCTCGCGCTGGCACTCGTCATTTATGCCTTCTACGCGCTGGGGCAGCTCGATTTCTCTGCCGAACGCTTTATTAAGGGCATCGACAACGGTGGCCGCTTCCTCGCGCGCATGTTCCCGCCCAACTTCAAAGACTGGCAGCAACTGCTCACCGGTCTGGTGGAAAGCCTGCAAATCGCGGTGCTGGCGACCTTCTTCGGTGTGCTGCTTTCCCTGCCTATCGCCATCCTCGGCGCGCGCAACCTGATGCCCGCCTGGGCGACCTGGCCGGCGCGTTTTGTCGTTACCTTCTGCCGCGCCTTCAACCCGGTCATCGTCGCCATCATCTTTATCAAGGCGGTCGGCTTCGGCCCGCTCGCCGGTATCCTTGCACTGATCGTCGCCTCCGTTGGCTTCGTCGGCAAACTGTTCATGGAAACCATCGAAGAAATTTCGATGAAGCAGATTGAAGCCGTGCGCGCGACGGGGGCCCCCTTCATCTCCGTCGTCACCTATGGCGTACTGCCGCAAGTGATGGCGCGCCTCGTCGGCTTCTGTACCTACCAGCTCGACGCCAACCTGCGCAACTCGACGATGGTCGGCATCGTCGGCGCCGGCGGTATCGGCGGCACCCTTTTCGCCGCCTTCCAGCGCTTTGAATACGATTTTGTCCTCGCCATATTGCTTACCATCATCGCGGTCGTCCTCCTCGGCGAACTGGCCGCCAACGCGGTAAAACGGATCTTCAATGTCTGAAATGAACACCCCCAACCCCGCGCTTGCCGAACGCCTGTGGCAGCGGCACACCCTCGGGCAGAAACTCGCCCGCACCGCTTTCTGGCTGGGCATCGGCATCGCTGTGCTGCTGTCCTTGCGTAACATCAACGTCATCTGGGAATTCCTTTGGGACGCGCCGGAACAAATGCTCGACATGGTGCAGCGCATGTTCCCGCCGGATTACGCCTACTACCGCGTCGCGGTGCATACGGCGCTGATGGAAACCTTCCACATCGCCACCCTCGGCACCATCTTCGCCCTGATTGCTGCCCTGCCGCTCTCCATCCTGGCCGCGCACAACCTCACGCCCAATCGGGGGCTGAACTTCTTTGCCAAGACGCTGCTCGTCGCCAGCCGTTCCGTGAACTCGCTCGTCTGGGCGCTGCTCTTCATCGCCGTCTTCGGCCCCGGCCCGCTGGCGGGTACTGCTGCTATCGCCTGCCGCTCCGTCGGCTTTGTCGGCAAACTGCTCGGTGAAGCGCTGGAAGAAGTGCCACGCGGCCCCATTGAAGCGCTGAAAGCGGCGGGGGCAACCCAAAGCAGCCAAATCCTTTACGGCTACTGGCCCGCCGTCAAACCCGCCTTCTGGTCCATCATGCTGCTGCGCTGGGACATCAACGTGCGCGAATCCTCGGTGCTCGGCCTGGTCGGCGCGGGCGGTATCGGCATGATCATGAACTCGGCCATCGACCTCTTCGAGTGGGATCGCGTTGCCATCATCCTGCTGACCATCTTCGCCGTTGTCGTCATCGCCGAAATCGTCATCACCTACTTCCGCCGCCGCTTGCTCT
>CAURDG010000169.1:0-3924 GCA_963523555.1 uncultured Cardiobacterium sp. | reverse complement strand
CGGATGGCGCGGCGCATGATGCGGCGCAGGACGTAGCCGCGCCCTTCGTTGCCGGGCAGTACGCCATCGACCATCAGGAAAACGGTAGAGCGGATGTGGTCGGCGATGACTTTGAGCGAGGTCTGTTCGAGATCGTCGCAGCCGGTTGCCTCAGCGGCAGCCGCAATCAGGTTGCGGAAGATATCGATTTCGTAGTTGGAATGGACGTGCTGCAACACGGCGGCGATGCGTTCCAGCCCCATGCCGGTATCGATGGACGGGCGCGGCAGCGGCTTCATGTTGCCCGCTGCATCCCGCTCGAACTGCATGAAGACGATGTTCCAGATTTCGATGAAGCGGTCACCGTCTTCTTCGGGTGAGCCGGGCGGGCCGCCCCACACTTCCGGACCGTGGTCGTAGAAGATTTCCGAGCAGGGGCCACAGGGGCCGGTGTCACCCATCGCCCAGAAGTTGTCGGATTCGTATTTGGCTTTGCCCGGTTTGTCGCCGATGCGGATGATTTTGTTCTCGGGCAGGCCAACGGTGTCGCGCCAGATGGCGTAGGCTTCGTCGTCTTCGTGATAGACGGTGACGCAGAGTTTTTCCGGCGGCAGCCCGAAGACTTGCGTCAGCAGGTTCCAGGCGAAAGGGATGGCCTGTTCTTTGAAGTAGTCGCCGAAGCTGAAATTGCCCAGCATTTCAAAGAAGGTGTGGTGGCGCGCGGTGTAGCCGACGTTTTCCAGGTCGTTGTGCTTGCCGCCGGCGCGCACGCAGCGCTGCGAGGTAGTGGCACGCTTGTAGTCGCGCGTCTCGCTGCCGGTGAAGATGTCCTTGAACTGCACCATGCCCGCGTTGGTAAAGAGCAGGGTCGGGTCGTTGCCCGGCACCAGCGAGGAAGAGTGAACGATTTTGTGGCCGTGTTCGGCGAAGTAATCGAGAAAGGCGCGCCGGATGTCGGCGGTAGATGTGGGTCGTTTATGTGTCATCGTGGGTTGCTTTCATTGCTTGCTGGATGTCGTCGTAGGAAAAACCGCGCTGGGCGAGGAAACGCTGCCGGTTTGCCTTTTCTTTAGCTGTCGTGGCGGGGGCGCTGTATTTTTTCAGATAGGCACTGCGGGCAGCGCCCGCCCAATCAGCAGCATCGAGAACGTCGCGCAACAGTTCGCCGCTGATGCCGCGCGCTTCGAGTTCGTGGCGGACTTTAAGCCGCCCCTGCCCGCGCGCCAGGCGGTTGCGGACAAAGGCTTCGGCAAAGCGGGCATCGCTCTGCCAGCCGCGCGCGGCGAGGGTGTCGAGGACAAGTTCGACGGCGGTGGGGGAAAAACCGTGCAGTTTGGCGACGAGTTCGGCGCGGCTGTGTTCGCGTTGTGCGAGCGCAGTGAGACAGCGCGCTTCGATAGCGCGCTGTTCGTCGTCGGGGTGGGTGAACTCAGAAGGGTTCATCGCCATCGGTCAAAGGTGGTTGGACATCCTCGTTGTCTTCGTCTTTACCGCTACTGAGCGGCAATTCAGCGTCGCTGTTGCCAATGTAGTATTCGCGGATTTTCGCCTCGATTTCGGTGGCGAGTTCCGGTTTTTCTTTGAGGAAGGCGCGGACTTTTTCCTTGCCCTGACCAATTTTTTCGCCGCCGTAGCTGTACCAGGCGCCGGATTTCTGGATGACGTCAATGGCGACACCGAGATCAATGATTTCGCCGAGGCGGGAAATGCCTTCGCCGTAGAGGATTTCAAATTCGGCCTGCTTGAACGGCGGCGCGACTTTGTTTTTCACCACTTTGACCCGCGTCTGGTTGCCAAGGACTTCGTCGCCATTTTTCACCGAACCGACGCGGCGGATATCAAGGCGCACCGAGGCATAGAATTTGAGAGCGTTACCGCCGGTAGTGGTTTCCGGCGAGCCAAACATCACGCCGATTTTCATACGGATCTGGTTGATAAAGATGACCAGGGTATTGGTGCGCTTGATGTTCGCGGTCAGTTTGCGCAGTGCCTGGCTCATCAGGCGGGCTTGCAGGCCGACGTGCGAATCGCCCATGTCGCCTTCGATTTCCGCCTTCGGGGTGAGCGCGGCGACCGAGTCCACCACCACTACGTCAAACGCGCCGGAGCGCACCAGTGCATCGGTGATTTCCAGTGCCTGTTCGCCGGTGTCCGGCTGGGTGATGTAGAGGTTGTCGGTATCGACGCCGAGTTTGCGCGCGTAAATCGGGTCAAGGGCGTGTTCGGCGTCAATAAAGGCCGTCGTACCGCCCGCTTTTTGCGCTTCGGCGATGACTTGCAGGGTCAGCGTGGTTTTACCCGACGATTCCGGGCCGTAGATTTCGACAATCCGACCACGCGGCAGGCCGCCGATGCCGAGGGCAATGTCGAGGCCGAGCGAGCCGGTTGAGATGGCCTGAATGTCGAGCGCGGCGGTTTGGTCGCCGAGACGCATCACCGTGCCTTTGCCGAATGCTTTGTCAAGTTGTGCCAGCACGGCGGCGAGCGCCTTTTGCTGTTCTTCTGTCTGTTTCGCCATAAAAATCCGATAGTTTTCAGGTTATTGCATGGCCTTCAAGGCCTCTAATTTGCGCGCAATCATAGCATTGTCAGGGGTCGCTTTCAGTGCCTTTTCGTACTCGGCCTGCGCCATTTGTACGTAGAGACGGGCGAGGTTGACCCGTGCCGAGTTGTGCTCCGGATGTTTCAGCAGCACATCGCGCAGCGCCAGTTCCGCAGCGGGCAAATCGCCGCGCCCTGCGTAAATCACCGCCAGGGCGTTACCCGGCTGCGGCAGGTCGGGGAAATTGGCCTGCATCATCTTGTACCAACGCTCGGCTTCCTCGCCGCGCCCCAGTTGCATCAGCACCAGCCCTTTCAGGTAGGCGGCGCGGCTGTCCTGCGGATTGGTGGCGAGACGGCTTTCCAGTTGGCGCAGGGCACCGCGCGGGTTGCCGTTTTCCGCCATTGACTGCGCCTGCGCGTAACCTGCCCACGGCGGATCGGCTTCTTCTTCGGCAGCGGTCGGTGCCGGGGTAGCGGGCGCAAGCGATTGCACTTCGCCGACGGCAGGGGTGACGGGTGTCTGCAATTTGGTGTCGCTTTCTGCTGCCTCCGCCTGCGCCTTCTCGTCCACCGGCGCGGGCTTTTCCGCATCAGGGACGGCAGCGGGCTGCCCGTCTTTTTTCTCTGCGGCAGCAGCGGGTTTATCTTCGGCGGCGGCTGCCGGTTTTTCCTCGCTGGCGGCAGGTTTTTCTTCCGCCGGCTTCTCTTCTGCCGCAGGCTTTTTCTTCTCGGCAGACTTCTTCGCTTTCGTCTTTTTCTTGCTGTCCTTTTTCGCCTCAGCGGGTTTTTCTGCTGGCTCTGCGGCAGGCTTCGCTTCTTCAGCGGGCGGCGGTGGGTTCTTCGATTCGTCCTTCAGCACCACCACCGGAATGTCGGCAGGTAAATCATCCGCCGGTGCGGTGAGCGGTTCCGGACTTGTCCCCTGACCGGGCGGGTTTACCCGCGCAGACAATTGCGGCAGTCCGCTGTCGCCTTTGGATCGCGCCAGCGCCGCTTCCGGCGTCAAGGTATCGCCCTGCACCGGCAGTAGCGCCACCGGCGGTTCGTTCTGCGCCCATAGCGGCGCGGATAACAACATCAACCATAATTTTTTCATCACAATCCTCTGTCATATATGAAAGACGCCCAAGCGGGATAAACACTGGATCCGCGCCATCCGCCAAGCGGGATAAATACTGGGCTCGCGCCGCCCGCCAAGCGGGATAACCACAGCCTTCATTCCCGCCAGCGCAACACCCGCCGCTCAATCACCCCCAGCAACCACGACAGCACGATGCCCAAGAGGGCGAGCAGCGTGACCCCCGCCAGCAGCTGATCCATCTGATAAAGCGCGCCGGCGCTCGCGATATACGCGCCGATGCCGCTTTCCGCATTCATCATCTCGGCGACCACCAGCATGGT
>CAURDG010000168.1:0-3953 GCA_963523555.1 uncultured Cardiobacterium sp. | reverse complement strand
CGCTGGTGCGGCCGCGTGCGCCGGGCGAGGCGACGATGTAGCCTTTGGCGAGCGCAGTTTGCATGGCGTCCGCCCCTTCTTTTTTCGGGCCGAAGCCGCCGATTTGGTTCGGCAGGTAGATGGGCGCGGTGGCGGCGGTGTAGCCGTTAATGCTGCCGCCGTTGTAGTAGGCGACGGGGATGTAGATGTTGATGGTTTGGTGTGCGGCGTCCACGGGGTTGGCGACGTAGGGGATGTTTTCGTAGGCGCGGTAGGTGATGGTTTCGCCGTTGACGGTAACGATTTTTTCGCTGTATTGAGCAGGGTCGAAGTCAAGGTTTGCACCACCGGCGAGGGTGGCGCTGTCGAAGGCGAGGGCGGTGATGAGGGGTTTGTGGGTCAGCAGGATTCCTGGCGGTGGATAGATGGATGATAAGCGCTGTAAACCCAGTGTTTATCCCGCTTGGCAGCCAGCACGTTTGGAAAGCTGTAGCAAGAGACTCTGGCTTGAGGCATTTTGTAGGTTCAACGTCCGAAACCGGCCGGAATTTTTTGGGTATTTGTTTTATCGGCAGGCTTGTCAGGCGCTTTATTTTGAGGTTTATCAGCTAGAGGTTTAGCCGGTTTGGTTTCCGGTTTATCGCCGCTCTTTTCTGCTACTTTGTCGGTAGCACTGGCAGTGTCAGCAGCAGGGGAAGTTTGTCCGACGGTGGGTAGCTGGGTTTCCGGGGCGATAGTGGCTTGCAGGATAGCCATAGTTTTCAGCACGTTCAGCGCTTCGTAGAGAGCGAAATCCTGTTTGGCCAGATCAGGATTCTGCGGGCTTTGCGCGGTTGTTTGGCCGGCAGGATTGACGAGATGGTTAGGCAGTGAGCTTTCCCGTTCGCTGATGCCTTCGTTTTCCGCTTGTTGTACGCGTAGCGGGGTGAGGATGACCTGCGGAGTAATGCCTTGTGCCTGGATAGAATTGCCGGACGGGGTGTAATAGTGTGCGGTGGTGAGTTTGACAGCACCGCCGTGATAGAGCGGAATAACGGTCTGCACGCTGCCTTTGCCGAAGGTTGGCTGGCCGACGATGACGGCGCGATGCTGATCTTGCAGGGCGCCGGCGACGATCTCCGAGCCGGATGCCGAGCCTTCGTCCACCAGTACAACGATGGGTAGGCCAACGAGAATGTCACCATCGCTAGCAAGGTATTGTTCTTCCTGGTCAGGATCGCGACCGCGCACATAGAGGATGGGGCCGTTATTGAGGAAAAGATCAGCGGTGGCCACAGCACTGTCGAGGTAGCCGCCGGGGTTGTTGCGCAGGTCAATAATGGCGCCGCGCAGGGCGTGTTTGACGCGCAGCGCCGCGACTTCTTTTTCCAGCGCTTCGGTGGTGTCATCCTGAAACTGGCTGATGCGCAGATAGGCGTATTCATCGTTCAGTATGCGTGAGCTGACGCTGCTGGTGGCGATGATTTCGCGCAGCAGGCTGTATTCGACGATGCTGTCGTCACGCTGCACGATGATTTTGACTTCAGTGCCCGCTTCGCCGTTCATCAGTTTGGCAGTTTCGTTCAAGGTGAGGTCAGCGACGTTCTGCCCGTTTACCTGAGCGATGATGTCGCCGCTCTGGATACCGGCACGAGCGGCGGGTGAGCCTTCGATGGCCGAGACGACGCGCATCGACCCCGCCTTGATATCGAGAACAACGCCGATGCCGGCGTACTGACCGTCGCTCTGCTGCTCAAAGTCCTGATATTCCTTGTCATTCATATAGACCGAGTGCGGGTCGAGGCGGACGAGCATGCCGCGTATGGCTTTTTCCATCAGCGCTTCGTTGCTGATGGTTTCGATGTAGTTGCCTTTCACCGTATCGAAAACATCAACAAAGGTTTTCAGCGCTTCAAAAGGGATATCGTCGTCCGGTTTGCTGCTGTCGAGGGAAGTGAGGGTGAGGTCAACTGCGTTGTCATTTTTGGGGGGATTGACTGCCACGGGCGTGTTTTGCGCGGAGACGGCGATGGTCAGGGATATAGCGGCCAGCGGAAGGAGACGAAACATGATGCAGCAATCCGGAAAAACAAATGGAAGGGCAGCATAGCAGCGTCGCTGCTAAATGTCATGGCAGTATAATGCGCGCGTTTTGCGCAAACCGGAGCCTTAAATCATGCAGACTAACGCCATCCTTGCTCTCGCCGACGGTAGTGTATTTCGCGGAAGCGCCATCGGTGCTACCGGCAGCCGCTGCGGCGAACTTGTCTTCAACACCGCCATGACCGGCTACCAGGAAATCCTCACCGACCCATCTTATGCCGGACAAATCGTCACCCTCACTTACCCGCACATCGGTAATACCGGCGTTAACGCGCTGGATGTGGAGTCTTCCGCGCTGCAGGCCGCCGGGCTTGTTGTGCGTGACGCCCCAGCCACTTACAGTTCATGGCGCGCTAACGGTTCACTCGGCGATTACCTGCGCGCGCACAACATCATCGGCATCAGCGACATTGACACCCGCGAAATCACCCGCCGTCTGCGCACCCACGGCGCACAAAACGCCTGCCTGATGGCAGGCGATATTGACGAAGCTGCTGCCATTGCCGCCGCCCGCGCCCACCCCAGCATGAGCGGGCAAGATCTCGCGAGCAACATTGGCATCAAAGAAGCACAGCCGTGGCGGCAAAGCATCTGGGATGCGGCGGGCGACCGCTACCCGGAATGCGCCGACGGGCAATATCACGTCGTTGCCTATGACTACGGCATCAAGGCGAACATCCTGCGCCTGCTCGTCGCCAGCGGCTGCCGCGTTACCCTCGTCCCTGCCGATACCACGGCAGACGCGGCAATAGCGTTGCTGCCGGACGGCATCTTCCTCTCCAACGGCCCCGGCGACCCTGAACCGATGACTGCCGCCATTGCCACTATCCGTGACTTCATCGCACGCAACATCCCCATCTTCGGCATCTGCCTCGGCCACCAGCTGCTCGGTCTCGCTTGCGGTGCCCAAACCATAAAAATGAAATTTGGTCATCATGGCGCCAACCATCCGGTGCAAGACCTCGACAGCGGGCAAGTGATGATTACCTCGCAGAATCACGGTTTCGCAGTGGATGAAACGACGTTGCCGGCGAATGTTCGCCCTACACACCGCTCACTCTTTGATGGCTCACTACAAGGTTTGGCTTTCACTGACCGCCCCGTTTTCGCCTTTCAGGGGCACCCCGAAGCGAGCCCTGGCCCGCGTGACGCGGAAAATCTGTTTGGCCGTTTTGTAGCGGCAATGAAAGAGAGACAGGGGTGATCGTCATCGCCCTCTACTATGCGGCTCTCTTTCATGATCTCTTTGGCTATCATTTATTTTGCCTTGTAAGCGGGCGCCCGCCGGATTACCAGGAATATTGGGGTATCCCAACCCTGACTTGCTTCTTGACGGCGGGAATATTGCTGTATATCCCGCTCGGCAAAAGACTGGTCAGACTTTCACTGGCAACCAGAATCCTTCTGGCAATAATCATCGCGATACCAATTATCCGGATATATACAGAGCCTTTGTTTGACTATTATTTGGAGCCTCAAAAATCTGATGACTTTGCATCGGTAGAGTCCATTATGCGCCCCGTTTCGCATCCGCTTGGGGAATTCAGGATCTGGCTGAGGGGTATTAGTCGCTTATGCGGGAGAATCATGGTGCTGACTTGTCTGTTTTACCCGATATACAGCTCTTTTATCGTTATCAGGAAGAGAATCCGGTAAAAAGCAGCACTAATCCGTGCTGGTTTTTACGTCTGGTGATTGTTTGTGAGCCCAGTATTTATCCCGCTTGGCGGCTGCCTGTAAGGCCAGTATTTATCCCGCCTGGCGCACGCCGCGAGCCCAGCATTTATCCCGCTTGGCGCACGCCGTGAGCCCAGTATTTATCCCGCTTGGTGCCTGTCCGTGAGCCCAGTATTTATCCCGCTTGGTGCCTGTCCGTGAGCCCAGTATTTATC
>CAURDG010000167.1:0-4002 GCA_963523555.1 uncultured Cardiobacterium sp. | reverse complement strand
GGCGAGACGAAGACGGCGGCAAATGAGGTGTGGCGGCGGTTGCCGGAATCAAAGGGGGATTTGCGCACAAGGCGGTGCACGCCGATTTCGGTGCGTAGCCAGCCATAGGCGTATTCGCCGCTGAACTGGATGGTGGCGGATTTGATGCCGGCAACGTCGCCGGGGGATTCTTCGATGAGTTCGGTTTTGTAGCCGCGCGCTTCGCCCCAGCGCAGGTACATGCGCAGTAGCATGGAGGCCCAGTCCTGCGCTTCGGTCCCGCCCGAGCCGGCCTGGATGTCGAGGAAGGCGTTATTGGCGTCGAGTTCGCCAGCGAACATGCGGCGGAATTCGAGGTCTTCGATATGTTTTTCGTGGGTATCGATGTCGGCAATGGCAGCGTTGACGGTGGCTTCGTCGTCTTCGGCTTCGGCGAGCTCGATGAGGTCGAACGCGTCTTGCAAGCCTTGTTTGATGGCATCCAGTCCCTGGACGACGCTGATGAGGGCGGCGCGTTCTTGACCGAGTTTGGTAGCTTCTTCGGGGTTATCCCAGATGCTGGGGCGTTCGAGTTCGCGTTCGACTTCTTCGAGGCGTTCGGCTTTTACGGCGTAGTCAAAGATACCCCCTGAGCGCCGCCTCGCGCGCTTGCAGGTCTTTGATGCGTTCGTAAGTGAGGTTGAGTTCCATAGTGTGGTCTGCCTGTACTGTAAAAAACGCCGCATTATAAGGGATGCGGCGGGGTTTTATGCGGTGGCAGGGAAGTGTTTGTTGACCATTTCCGCCGCTTGTTGCAGCCAGTGCTGCCGTGTCGCTTCGTCGCTGTCGGCAACGACCCGGAACATCTGGCGTTCGAAGGTGTGAACGCCGCAGAAGGCGAAGACACAGTCTTTCCAGATGCGTTCGAGCGGATCGCCGAAGACCTCGTGTTCGCGCTGGGCGGGGGTGTTTGAGGTGTTGAAAACCAGCGCCGCTTTGGCCGGCAGTAAGCCGATAGGCAAGCCGCCGCCGTTATCGCCCGGTGGAAAGGTGTAGGCGATGTTTTTCCGCAGAACACGCTCCATCCAGCCTTTGAGGATAGCGGGCGGCTGTCCCCACCAGTTGGGGTGGACGATGATGATGCCGTGCGCACGGCTGATTTCTGCTTGATGTTGACGTAAGAGAGGGTCGTTGCTCTTGCCTGCGGCCAGTTCCTCCCCGCTGAGGAGCGGGTCGAAGCCTTCCTGATAAAGGTCGTGGAAGTGCACACCGTAGCCGTTTTTTTCCAGTGTCGAGACCACGGTCGCGGCGATGGCGGCGTTCAGGCTGTGGGTGTAGGGATGGGCGAGGATAACGCTGATGTATTGCATGGGGGTTTCTATGGGTTGGAGGTTATGCGCCTTTCGCTAGCGCGTGCCCGGCATGGCAGCGCGCGCATTCACCGGATAGCACCAGCGGACCGTCCTGCACAGTAAAGCCCCGCTCACGGCAGAAGGCGAGCAGGATGTCCACCGGTTCTTCCGCCGCGAGTTCTTCCGTGGCACCGCAGTGGGTGCAGTTCAGAATGACGCTGGTGTGTTCTTCGCCAAAGTGGCTGCACAGCACATAGCCGTTCAGCGATTCAGCACGGTGCAGTACGCCGATATGCACTAGGAAATCCAAGGCTCGATAGACGGTTGGCGGGGCAGCGTTGCTATTAATTTTCCGTAGGTCAGCAAGAATTTCATACGCCTTGACTACGTTGGGATAGGTGAGGACAAGTTCGAGAATTTGTTTGCGAATGGGGGTAAGGCGGGCGCCGCGTTTGACGCAGTATTGCTCGACTTGATAAATGAGGGCGTTTTTCTGCCTATTATTCATGATACATCACGCGGACTATCGGCGTTTACTGCGGTAGAGCCAAACGTGTGCAGGTGGGAAATTCAGCCAGGCATAGTTGACCTTTTCCGCCTGAATATCCGCTTCCGGTGGCAAATTCAGTGGTGAGCGCTGGCCGTAAGTAAACTGCACCAGCACATTGGCAGGATTTTCACGCAAGGCGGTAAAAAATAGGGTTTCGATGCTGTGCGCGATTTCCTGCGGTAGTGAGCGGAAGGGCAGCGAGGAGACGATGGTTTTGGGCTGCGGGTACGTCCACACTTCTAACTGCTCAACGCCGCCGCGGCGGATGGTGCTACCTTTGAAGCGATCGCGCAGACGACGGGCTAGGCGGGGATTGAGTTCGTTGATAATCAGGCGCTCACGGGGAAAATGGGCGACAAGTTCGCGGGTAATGGCCCCAGTACCTGCACCCGCTTCAATCACGACACTATCCGGATGTCCATAATCCTGAGCAGTGCGACGCATCGCGCGGGCGAGAGCGCGTGAGGACGGAATAATACTGCCTACCCCTTTCGGATGACGGATAAATTCATAAGAAAATCCGGCTGTTTCTTTGACCAGATTGGCAATTTTGCGATTTCTTGGCATAAAAATCCTGTTAATAAAACAATTGCAACAAATCATACGCGCGCCACGGAGTTGAAACCAGCATCAAGCTGGATAACAACGCGATTTATAGCCCATCAAGCAGGTGGCTGGCGGTCAATGACACTGCGCATCTCAAAGCTGGAATGCACATGCGTTACCCCTGGAATGCAGTTTAACTTGCTCAGCAAAAAGGCCTCAAAGGCTTCCATATTGCTGACCAGAACCTGCAACATATAATCCTCGGCACGACCAGTGACAATGCTTGCGCGCACTACCTCCGGGAACGATTTGATAGCCTCCTCAAAGGCGGAAAACCGCTCCGGCGTATGGCTATCGAGTGTGACTGCGATAAACACACTCAGGCCGAAGCCCAGAGCATTACGGTTGAGGACGGCACGATAGCTCTCGATAATGCCTGTTTCTTCCAAACGGCGCACCCGCCGTGCGCACGGCGTTGGCGACAACCCCACGGCTTCAGCGAGTGCCAGATTATTTATGCGGCCATTGGTTGAGAGGATGCCCAGAATCTTGCGATCCGTCTCATCAAGAGAAAAAGCATTTTCACTCATCACAACTCCAATATTGGTGAAATACCCTCATTATAACGCAGAAAAATATAGTAAAAAGTTACAAACGACCTATATCCCATACTATAATGCGCATCTTACTCCATAAGGACACCATCATGAGCCGTTTTGATCATCGCAAATATCGTCCCTTCGCCTTTGCCCCTACGCTTCCTGACCGTACCTGGCCGGATAAAACCATTGACAAAGCGCCCATCTGGGTTAGCGTTGACCTGCGCGACGGCAATCAGGCGCTTATCGACCCGATGACCATCGAACAAAAACTGCGTTACTTCCAGCTCCTCGTGGCTTGCGGCTTCAAAGAAATCGAAATTGGTTTTCCTGCGGCCTCACAAATCGAATATGACTTCACACGCCTGCTTATTGAAGGCGGTCATATCCCTAACGACGTAACCATCCAGGTACTGGTACAAGCACGCGAACACCTCATTGACCGCACCTTCGAGTCCCTACGCGGCGCCAAGCGCGCTATCGTCCACCTGTACAACTCCACCTCGCGCGTACAGCGGGAAAAAGTCTATGAAAAAAGCAAAGAAGACATTACAGCTATCGCCGTTGCGGGTGCGACCCTGCTGCAAGGACGAGCTGCGCGTTACCCGGATAGCGAATGGATTTTTGAATACTCGCCGGAAAGTTTCTCGCAAACTGAACCCGACTTTGCTGTTGCCGTTTGCGAAGCCGTCTGCCAAATCTGGCAGCCGTGGGCAGGGCGCAAAGTTATCCTCAACCTGCCGAATACCGTCGAAGCCTGCACTCCTAACTGCTACGCTGACCAAATCGAATACTTCTGCCGCCACCTCAGTTGCCGCAGGCATATCACCCTCAGCGTACACACTCACAATGACCGGGGCTGCGCCGTTGCAGCTTCCGAACTTGCAGTAATGGCGGGGGCGGAGCGCGTTGAAGGCACCCTGCTTGGTAATGGCGAACGCACTGGCAATATGGACATCATGATTATGGCCATGAACCTCTACTCGCAGGGCATTGA
>CAURDG010000166.1:0-4043 GCA_963523555.1 uncultured Cardiobacterium sp. | reverse complement strand
CCCGTGCCGACGCCATCCGCGCCGAACTCGCCGCCCAGGGCATCATCCTCAAAGATACGGCGGGCGGTACCGAGTGGCGCTATGAATAACCGCCAAGCGGCGTAAATACTGGGCCCGCCAAGCGGCGTCAATGCTGGCTTTGCAGCAAGCCGCATAAAAAAAGCGGACTTGCGTCCGCTTTTCTTCATTCAGCCGCCTGCGTCAGCGCTTTTGCAACTGATCCAGCAGCGCGCCGCTCGCAAAGTGTTCTTTCATCGCTTTGTCCCACGAGCCGCTGATGTCTTCAATCGTTTTCAGCTTGAGTTCGGGAAAACGGTCTTTGAATGCGGCGGCGACTTTTTCATCACGCACGCGGTAGTGATTCTCCGCCAAAAGACGCTGCGCCGGTTCGCTGTACAGGTATTCCAGATAATTTTTGGCCGTATCCGTCGTACCTTTGGCCTCGGTGTTTTTGTCCAGCCAGGCAACGGGAAATTCAGCGAGGATAGAGACTTTCGGGATGACGACATCGTAGTTGTCTGCACCGTATTCCTGGCGGATGCCGTGCACTTCCGATTCGAAGGTGATGAGCACATCGCCGATTTTGCGCTCTACAAAGCTGGTCGTCGCGCCGCGTCCGCCGGTATCGAAGACTTTGACGTGGCCGAGGACGTTTTTCAGGAAATCGTGCTGTTCGGCTTCGCTTTTGAATGCGTCCTGCGCGTAGCCAAGCGCACCGAGGTAGGCGTAGCGGCCATTACCACTGGTTTTCGGGTTGGCGAGGACAATTTCCACGCCATCTTTGACGAGGTCGCCCCAGTTTTCGATCTGTTTCGGGTTGCCCTTGCGCACAAGGAAGGCGGTGGTGGAGTAGTAAGGCGAGCTGTGATGCGGCAGGCGTTCGCGCCAGTTTTCCGGCAGCAGTTTGCCTTTCTGCGCGAGGACATCAATATCGGTCACCTGGTTGAAGGTGACGACGTCGGCTTTCAGCCCTTGCAGGATGGCGTTCGCCTGCTTCGAGGAGCCGGCGTGCGACTGGGTGATTTTTACGTCCGGGTGTTCCTTCTGATACAGCGCGTTGTACTGGACAAAGAGTTCGCGCGCGATGTCATAGGAGGCGTTGAGCAGCTCTTTATCGGCGGCAAACGTCGGCAAGGCGCTGGCAGCAAAGAGGGCGGCGAGGAGAATTTTCTTCATGGATTTTCCTGGTGATTAGCGATGCGGGCATAGTAGGAATTTCTGCCATCGCTGACCAATAGCGGTTTTTTCGGGGCTTATAACCTGTGGGTATGCGACATCGAACACGATTGACGTATTCCGTAGTGCGTAACACAATGCACGGAAAAGAAATAAGCTTGCCGACATGATCAAATCTTTTGCATCCAAAGAGACCAAAGCCTTTTTTGCAGGCGATACGGTTAAACGTTATCAGGCGTTTGCGGCGGCTGCCGAGCGGAAACTGACCCTGCTGGATGAAGCCAAGGCCTTGGATGATCTGAAAATCCCGATGGGAAACAAACTGGAAGCGCTCAGGGGGGGATCCAACGGCCAGCACAGCATCCGCATCTGTGTTTCCGCTGGCAGGACGGCGACGCGTATGATGTGGAAATCGTCGATTATCACTAAATCAGGAGTTATTTCATGATGACCAAGAACGGTATGCGTCCCATCCATCCGGGCGAAATCCTGCGCGAGGAATACCTGGCTCCGCTGGGCCTCAGCGTGAACGCACTCGCTCTGGCGCTGCGTGTACCCGCCACGCGAATGCACGCGATTGTCAAAGAGGAGCGCAGCATCACGCCTGATACCGCCCTGCGCCTGGCGCGTTACTTTGGTACCACGCCGGAATTGTGGCTAAACCTGCAAAGCACCTACGACATCAAAATCGCCATGCAAAGCTTCCGTCCGGAAGAAGTCTTGCCCTTTGCGGAAACGCAGCACGCGGCAGAGACCGCATAAACCAAGTAGAACAACCCCGTGCCTCAGCCGCCCGCGCAGGGCGGTTGGTGTATGATTGCCGCCTTTTCATTGACCAAAATTCAGGAATTCCCATGCAGCCGCATTACCAACCGCAGACCCTCGAAGCCGCCATCCAGAAAAGCTGGGCGGAGAACCGCACCTTTGAAGTGAAAACCGACCCGACGCGCGAAAAATTCTACTGCCTGTCGATGTTCCCCTACCCGTCCGGGCGGCTGCACATGGGGCACGTGCGCAACTACACCATCGGCGACGTCATCGCCCGCTACCAGCGGATGCGCGGCAAAAACGTGCTGCAACCGATGGGCTGGGACGCCTTCGGAATGCCCGCTGAAAACGCGGCGATGAACCACCAGGTCGCCCCCGCCGCCTGGACATACAGCAACATCGACTACATGAAAAACCAGCTGAAAGCGCTGGGCTTTGCCATTGACTGGTCGCGCGAAATTGCGACCTGCAAACCCGACTACTACCGCTGGGAACAATGGCTCTTCACCCGCCTCTTCGAGAAAGGGCTGATTTACCGCAAAAACGGCACCGTCAACTGGGACCCCGTGGACCAAACCGTGCTTGCCAACGAACAAGTCATCGACGGGCGCGGCTGGCGCAGCGGCGCGCTGGTGGAAAAGCGCGACATCCCGATGTACTACTTCCGCATCACCGACTACGCCGAAGAACTGCTGCGCGACCTCGATACACTCGACGGCTGGCCGGAGCGCGTCAAAACCATGCAGCGCAACTGGATTGGCAAATCGCGCGGCATGACCATCCGCTTCGCCCTGCGCGATGACAGCCGCCAAGGCCTGCCGGATGACATCCAAAACGTGCAGGTCTATACCACCCGCCCCGATACCCTGCTCGGCGCCACCTACCTCGCCGTTGCCGCCGAACACCCGCTGGCAACCGCTGCCGCCATCGATAACCCGGCGCTTGCCGCCTTCATCAACGAATGCAAGGCCGGATCCGTTGCCGAAGCCGATGTGGCGACCATGGAAAAAAAAGGGATGCCGACCGGGCGCTACGTCATCAACCCGCTCAGTGGCGAAGCACTGGAAGTGTGGGTCGCCAACTACGTCCTCTGGGGCTACGGCGATGGCGCGGTCATGGCCGTGCCGGGGCATGACGAACGCGACTTCGAATTTGCCCACAAATACAGCCTGCCCATCAAACAAGTCGTCGCCAAAGACGGCGAACACTACGACCCCGCCGCCTGGCAAGAATGGTACGCCGCCAAAGAAAACACCCGCCTTATCGCGAGCGGCACCTTTGACGGCCTCGACTTCAGCCAAGCCTTCGACGCCATCGGCGCGGCGCTCGGCAAAAGCGACGCGGGCGAAGAAAAAACCCAATACCGCCTGCGCGACTGGGGCATCAGCCGCCAGCGCTACTGGGGCTGCCCCATCCCCATCATTCACGACGCCGCAGGGCGCGACCTGCCAGTGGACGACCGCGACCTGCCTGTCGTCCTGCCGGAAAACATCATCCCGGACGGCAGCGGCAGCCCGCTCGCCAAAGACCCCGCCTACTACCAGACGACCGACGCCAACGGCCGCCCCGCCCGCCGCGAAACCGACACCATGGACACCTTCGTCGAATCCAGCTGGTACTTCTTCCGCTACATGTCGCCCGACTACAGCGGCGGCATGGTCGCGCCAGAAGACGCCGCCTACTGGCAGGACGTGGACCAATACATCGGCGGCATCGAGCACGCCATCCTCCACCTGCTCTACGCCCGCTTCTTCACCAAACTGATGCGCGACGAAGGCCTCGTCAAAGTGAGCGAACCCTTCAAACGCCTGCTGACCCAGGGCATGGTGCTCGCCGCAACCTGGTATCGCGAAGACACAAGCGGCAAAAAAACCTGGTACAACCCCGCTGAAGTCGAAGCACAGACCGACGACAAAGGCCGCGTCACCGGCGGCATCCTGATGGCCGACGGCCAGCCCGTGCAATACGGCGGCATGGAAAAAATGTCCAAATCCAAAAACAACGGCGTCGATCCCGAAGCGCTCGTACAAAAATACGGCGCCGACACCGCACGCCTCTACACCATGTTCACCGCGCCGCCCGAATCCACCCTCGAATGG
>CAURDG010000165.1:0-4046 GCA_963523555.1 uncultured Cardiobacterium sp. | reverse complement strand
CCCGGACTGTTACCTATGTCCTCGCACGTTGTTACCTATGTCTCCGGTCTATACAAAGCGGGAGGAGGGATTATCCACTGTTTTTAAAAAGATTTTCTCTTGTTGCGAGATGGGCAGATACTTATGACCAAGTGAGATAAATGCTGGGTTCGCGCCAAGCGGAATAAAAACTGGTCTTGCCGCCAAGCGGGATAAATACTGGGCTCGCTGCCACACGGTATGAATGCCGGGCTGGTGGGGCAGGGCGGTTGTCCTCGCTATCTCACCCAGCCGCAGTCTTCCCCCGCTGATGCGGTATGATTCGCGCCTTTCGTTCCCACCTTCTGATTACTATGTCCGTTTCCCATCCCGTCGCTGCCCGTCTGCTCGATATTTTTGCCGCTGGCGATATGTTTGTCCGTATGCGCTATCAGGGTGAGGCGCATGTGGTGCCGGTCGCTCTACGCGGCGATGTCGCCCTTGATGATCTGCTCGGTATCGAGACGCAGAAGGCGGCGTTTCTTGCCAATATCGAGCGTTTTCTCAGCGGCGCGCCGTATCAGCACACGCTGCTCTGGGGCGCGCGCGGCACGGGAAAGTCGTCGCTGGTGCGCGCCGCATTGCGCTTTTTTCGCCCGCGCGGGCTGAAGTGTTTGCAGGTCGCCTGCGATGATTTGCCGGATTTGCCGTTTTTGTTGTGGACGCTGGCGCAGGCGCCCTCTCCGTTTATGGTCTTTATTGATGATTTGTCCTTCGGCGCGGATGACGGCAGTTATCGTGCGCTGAAAGCGGTGCTGGATGGCGCGCTTGGCGGCGTCGCGGCGAATGTGCTGATTTGTCTGACGTCGAACCGCCGCCATTTGCTTGCCGAGTTTCACCGCGATGATCGCGCCCTGCACCCGCAGGAGGACGTGGAGGAGCAGGTGTCGCTGGCGGAGCGTTTCGGGCTGCGCCTGGCCTTTCATTCGCTTGATCAGGCGCAGTTTCTGGCGACGGTCGCGCACTGGCTGGGGCGCGATTTGTCGCCGGACGAACGCCAGCGCGCGTTGCAGTTTGCCCTTGCCCAGGGTTCGCGCAGTGCCCGCGTCGCCGCGCAGTGCGCACAGGCGCTGTCGTGAAGGCAGTTTTTGCCGAAGGCGGCTTGTGGCGGCATTTGTTGTCGATGACCGCCGCGCGCAGTGTCGGCATCATGGCGACGTTCGTCGTCGATTTTGTCGATGTGCTGTTCATCAGCCGCCTGGGCGATACCAGATTGGTGGCGGCGGTCGGCTTTTCTGCCGCTGCGCTCTTTTTTATCCGCGCGATTGCGATCGCCCTTGGCATTGCCACCACGGCGCTGGTCGCGCAGGCGGTTGGCAGCGGCAACGGGCAGCGCGCGGCGCGTTACGCCTTTAATCTGTCGCTGCTGTCGTTTGTGCTGATGGCGACGATTGCCGCTGCTGTGTGGCTGGGGCGGGGCACGGTGCTGTCCTGGGTTGGGGCGTCGGGCGAGACGCTGCACTTTGCCAGCGGCTATCTCGGTATCGTCCTGATCGGCCTGCCGCTCCTGTCGCTTGGCAACTGCGGCACGGCGACGCTGTTTGCCCTCGGCAGCGCGCGCCTTGCCATGCTGGTCAGCCTGAGCGCGACGCTGACGCAGGCGGCGCTTGACCCTGTCTTTATCTTCGTCCTGGGCTGGGGACTGCACGGCGCGGCACTGGCGGCGGTGTGCGCGCAGGCGGTGATGGCGGCGGTCGCCTGGTACTGCCTGCTCTGCCGCTACCGCTTGCGCGCGCCGCTGGCGCCACATCTGCTCGCCGCCGATATTCCCGCCATTACCGCCATTGCCTTTCCGGCGATGCTGACCAACCTCACCAGCCCGATTGCCACCGCTTACGCCGCGCGCAGCATGGCGCAATTCGGCGACGCCGCCGCTTCCGCCTTTGCCGTCATCATGCGCCTGGTGCCGCTCGGCTTTGCCCTGCTGTTCTCGCTGTCTGCCGCCGTCGCGCCGATTGTCGGCCAGAACGCGGGGGCAGCCCGCTTTGACCGCGTGCGCGAGACTTTATATAACGCGCTTGTCTTCAATTTCGCCGTGACCGCCACCGTCTGCCTGCTGCTCTTCGCCGCGCGTGACACCTTGCCGGGCTGGTTCACCCTCAGCGGCGAAGCGGCAGCGCTGCTGCGCTATTTTTGCAGCGGCATCGCCCTGCTTTACGGCTGCAAGGGCATGGTTTTCTTCATGAATGCTGCGTACAACAATCTGGGGCGTCCGTTTTACGCTACCGCCGCCAACCTCGCCTGCCTCACCTGCGGCTCCCTGCCACTGATTAGCCTCGGCGGCCACTACTTCGGTGCGCGCGGCGTCATCAGTGGACAGATGGCCGAAGCGGTGCTGGTCGCGCCCGTCTGCTGGCTTATCGTCCTGCGCCTCACCGCCCGCCGTGCCACCGCCCAACCCCGCTAAACCATGCCACACATCGCCCTCTACCAACCGCAAATCGCGCCGAACACCGGCAACATCATCCGCCTCTGCGCCAACACCGGTGCCACCCTGCACCTTATCCACCCGCTCGGCTTCGTCTGGGATGACCGCCGCTTGCGCCGCGCCGGCCTCGATTACGCCGAATACGCCCACATCCGCCATCACGACGACTGGGCCGCCTTTTGCGCCGCGACCGCCGGGCAAACCCTGTGGGCACTCACCACCAAAGGCAGGCGCGGCCTCTACAACGCCCGCTTCGGCGCGGACGACATCCTCCTCTTTGGCAGCGAAACAGCGGGCTTGCCGGAAAACGTTCACGCCGCGCTTGATCCCGCACAAAAACTGCGCCTGCCCATGCAAGAAACCTCGCGCAGCCTCAACCTCTCAAACACCGTCGCGATTGTGCTTTACGAGGCGATAAGGCAGAATCTGCCCGCCGATACCGCTACAAATTTATAAAACGCAAGAAAATCACATGAGCCCACTAATCCAACTGGCCCGCCCGCGCACCCTGCCGCTCGCCTTCGCCGTCATCTGCTGCGGCAACGCGCTCGCCTACCACGATGGCAGCTGGCATCCCCTCGTCTTCATCCTCGCGCTGCTGACTGCCCTCTCCCTGCAGATCCTCTCCAACATCGCCAACGATTACGGCGACGGCATACGCGGCACCGACCGTGCCCGTCCCGCCAGCGCTCCGCGCCGTCTCACCGCCAATGGCAACGTCAGCCCCGCTTACATGCGCCGCCTGCTCGTTGTCTGTACCCTCGCCAGCCTCGCCCTCGGCATTACGCTACTCAGCGTCAGCGCGCTTGACTGGAGCGGTTTTCTCGTCTTCCTCGGCCTCGGCGCGATTGCCATCACCGCCGCCATCACCTACACCGTTGGCCGCTGCGCCTACGGCTACCACGCCCTCGGCGAAATCAGTGTCTTCACCTTCTTCGGCCTGCTCGGTGTCCTCGGCAGCTACTACCTGCAAAGCGGCGGCTGGCACCCGACCCTGCTCCTGCCCGCCGCCGGCAGCGGTCTGCTCGCCGCCGCCGTGCTTAACATCAACAACATCCGCGACATCACCAGCGACCGCGCCGCCGGCAAACAGACCCTTGCCGTCAAACTCGGCTTCGAGCGCGCCAAACAGTTCCAATACATCCTGTTAAGCGCTGCCAGCAGTTGCTACCTCATCTACGCCCTGCTTAACCAGACCTATGCCAGCCTGTTATGGCTGCTGCTCCTGCCACTCGTGAGCACACACGCCCGCGCCCTGCACCGCACTGCCGACCAGATGAGCGCCGGCTGCGAACTGAAACGCATCGTCAGCTGCGCCTGCGGGATGAATCTGCTGTTCAGCCTGGGGCTGTGCTTATAGCTTTCGCAGGGTCGTGAAGTCAGGTTTCATCCCGCTTGATGGTCTTGTCTGCGCTGTTCATCGTGCAAACGCCTATCCATCACGTGGCAGAATCCATGTCTCCCTTCTAACCACGATTTTTTCCCTGAACTGCTGCTGGCGCGGCAAGATGATGATGCCATATCGGACTCTCCTACTGCGCTGCTGCCCCGCCGTGCACAGGCTTTGTGCTATTATCGCGCGCGTTTTTTATGTCTTGAT
>CAURDG010000164.1:0-4068 GCA_963523555.1 uncultured Cardiobacterium sp. | reverse complement strand
TTGGCGAACCCAGCAACCGCACCGCTTGGCGAACCCAGCAACCGCACCGCTTGGCAAACCCAGCAACCACGCCGCTTGGCGAGGCCAGTGTTTACCCCACTTGGTGCGTTGCCAATCTCAAATTTTGCACGGAAAAATCCCTTCCCCCGCTTGCGGGGGAAGGTGGCCGAAGGCCGGAAGGGGGGATAAAAAACCAGGATTTATAGTTAAACATCTAAAAAAATCGTAACAGTGTTGCGTCGGCTTGCCGTACTATTTGTACTGTCTGCGGCGACGCTCCTTGTTACGCCTTTTCACCTATTCAACTATATCCCGCTTGGCGAGCCCAGCATTTACGCCGCTTGGCGGATCCAGCAATCACGCCGCTTGGCGAACCCAGCATTTACGCCGCTTGGCGGGCCCAGCAATCACGCCGCTTGGCGGGCCCAGCAATCACGCCGCTTGGCGGCCCCAGCAACCACGCCGCTTGGCGAACCCAGCAACCACGCCGCTTGGCGAACCCAGCAACCACGCCGCTTGACGGGCCAGACGACCCCACCCATACCCAACACCCCATGACCATCCTCAACCTCCCCGCCACCCTCGCCATCGCCCGCTACCGCTACACCTTCACCCTCACCCGTGCCATGCGTGCCCCCGCCTACCCTGGCTCCGCCCTGCGCGGTGCCTTCGGACACGCCCTGCGCCGTGCCTGTGTGCCGCGCGGCCATGCACCCTCCGCCCTGCTCCTGCAAAACAGCCCCTACACCCATATCTTCGAACCCGCGCCGCGCCCCGACATCGGCCTGGCCAACCCCGCCACCATCCCGCCGCCCTACATCATCGAACCAGAAACATACGGCGAACGCTGCGAATACCCCGCCGGCAGCACCTACCGCTTCAGCCTCGTCCTTATCGGCGACGCCCGCCACCACCTGCCGCTGATCAGCTACGCCTGGCAACAAGCCTTCAAAAACCGCGACGGCATCGCGCACGGCCAGGGCGAACTCACCGACATCGCCATCGAGCGGGCAGACGGCTGGGAAAACATCTACGCCGACGGTCGCATCACCCCGCACGACAACCACCTCACCCTGCCGGAAAACCACCCGCACGACCTCACCCTGCACATCCTCACCCCGCTGCGTCTGCAAAAAAACGGCATCGCCCTCGGCGTAGACCACCTCAGCGCCCAGACCCTGCTCAGCCAGGCCCTGCGCCGTCTCAGCCTCATCTGCCAAATCCACCTCGGCATCACCCCACAGGCCGATTACGCCGCGCTCAAAGCCCACGCCGCCACCGTCCGCTCACGCCCCGCCCTGCGCTGGTACGATTGGCAGCGCTACTCCAACCGCCAGCAACAAAGCATGCACCTCGGCGGCGCCATCGGCGACTGGCATCTCGGCAACCTTGCCCCCGAACACGCCTGCGCCCTGCATATCGGCCAGTGGCTGCACCTCGGCAAAAACACCACCTTCGGCCTCGGCCGCTACACCCTCACGGAGCACCCATGAAAAAACCGAAACATGAACTCATCATCATCCTCACCCTATCCCTGATCTTCATCCTCCTGCTCTTCCTGGCGCAGCGATACCCGAATACCTATCGCAACAACCTCGGCTTCCTCGAAATCGTCCTGAACTTCATCAACTTCTGCCTGCTGCCTTTCACCCTCTTCTTCACAGGCAAGAACTACTTCAACCAGCGCAACCAAAAACGGCTCGACGCCGAAAACATCGACCTCACCCTGCGTTTGCGCAACGACGACACCACCCCCGCATACCACATCGCCATCCCGCGCTACCTGTGCAGCCGCCAGGAAATCAAAGGCATCCTCAGCGACCGCTGTCGCGGCAACTACAACATCCCCTACCTGAGCGAACCGGCATTCCTCGATGCCATCGTCGCCGCACGCAGCGGCGACAGCAACCAGCTGACCATTTACATCGACACCCGCGACGAACTCGGCAAATTCACCCCCTTACCCCCCGCAACCAACAGCGGCAGTACCTGGTTCATCTCGCGCCACCCGGGCGCCATCGACTGGATCAAAAGCCAGAACGAATGGCACATTGACCACTACCTCACCCACCTCGACGACCCCGCCATCATCCAAAACGGCGACACCGTCCTCGGCACCCTGCCCATCCACATCGCCGCCGCCGTCTGCGCCAGAGGCGCGCATTACTACTTCCTGCAACTGCCGCAAGAAGCGGCGCAGCGCGGCAGCGAATACAGCGCCGCCGACATGGCGGCGATGGGCTGCACCTTGCGCCGTTACCACATCGAAGCCCTTTGCCCCAACCAACCGGAGAACGCACCATGACCCGCAAACTCATCACCATCCTCGGCAAAGCGCAAAAAGGCGGAGACTACCGCGAAGCCAACTACCAACTGGATGACCAAACCTACCGCACCTCCTACTTCGGCCTTGCCCTCGACCAACACCTGCAAAGTGATCACCTCATCATCCTCGGCACCAGCGGCAGCATGTGGGACAACCTCGCCCAACGGCTCAGCATTGATGCTGACCTCGCCCTGCTCGAAGCCGCCGAAGAGGACAACGTCACCCCTGCCCTTCTCGCCCCGCTCGCGCAGACGGCAAGCGACAAGCTCGGCAAACCCGTCACCTGCGACCTCATCCCCTATGGCCGCAGCGAGGCCGAACAAATCGCCACCATCGACCACATCCTCCACTACTACACCAAAGGCGACCGCGCCATCCTTGATGTGACCCACGGCCTGCGCCACCTGCCGATGCTCATCCAGCAAATCGCCAACCTCCTGCCCACTTTGCGCGGCACCAGCATTGAAGGCATCTACTACGGCGCGCTCGATCTCACCCGCGACGATGCCACGCCCGTCCTGCGCATGAACGGCCTGCAACACATCAGCGCCTGGCAAAACGCCCTCGCCGCCTACGATTACAGCGGCAATAGCGCCGCCCTTGTTCCCATCCTCAACACCATCGGCATCAGCGACGCCACCACCCGCCTGCTCGCCCAGGCCTCCTTCGCCGAACAAACCCACAACCTGCGCCAGTACCGCGAGAAAATCCAGCAATTCCTCGCCGCCCTGAAAAAAGAACCCCCGACCCCGCTGCTCGGCCTCATCCAGCCAACCCTGCACGAACGCCTCAAACTCGACCCCAAACAACGCGACTGGGAACACCGCTTCCACCTCGCCACACAGGCGCTGCACAACGGCGACTACCTGCGCGCCGCCCTCTACGGCTACGAAGCCATCTTTGAACGCATCCTGGATGACAACCACTTCCAGCACAACGACGACTACGAAACACGCAAAAACGCCGTGCTGCGCTACATCCAAAGCCGCAAAGCCGACTGGCGCGACACTAAAAACGGCAGCCAGCACAGCCACACCCTCTACGACAAATACAAAAAGCTGCAGCACATTCGCAACGCGCTCACGCATGGCGAAAGAGGCAATGACTACATCACCGCCACCCTGAACAACGAAGACAAACTCCGCCGCGAACTGGAAGACTGCCTCGACAAACTCAAAACCCTGACCCTCTGAGCCGCCGCCCCTTGCGATGCCTGCCCGCCGCCGGAAAACCGCCCCGGCGGGCTTGCAGGCGCGAAGCGCGCAAACACGGCAAAACCGCAGAAAACATGACATGGCATTTGCAGAAAAACCGCCCTAGAATGACGGAAAACTGATCTCTAACAATCGGCAGACCCTGAAACAAAGGGATTAAGACCGTTAGCTCTTGGGGAAACACGTGCTCGGGATCTGAATAAAAAACGTCCCTGAACCAAAGGGATTAAGACCAGTCTGGAGCAGCTTCTTTGAGTCCTGCTTTGAGAATAAAAAACGTCCCTGAACAAAGGGATTAAGACCCGATGAATTTCACTAAAATTCATAGAGACTCCTGAATAAAAAACGTCCCTGAACCAAAGGGATTAAGACAACTTAGGTTCTTCTTGTTGGGCTTTACGTTCGGAATAAAAAACGTCCCTGAACCAAAGGGATTAGACGTTATGCCCAGCGTCGTTTTCCTGCCGTTGTGCTGTTGTGCCATGCCAAATGCCGCCAAGCGGCGTCATTACTGGGCTCGCCAAGCGG
>CAURDG010000163.1:0-4081 GCA_963523555.1 uncultured Cardiobacterium sp. | reverse complement strand
TAAAACCTGGGCTCACAGGCAGCCGCCAAGCGGGATAAAACCTGGGCTCACAGGCAGCCGCCAAGCGGGATAAAACCTGGGCTCACAGGCTGCCACCAAGCGGGATAAACACTGGCCTCACGGACAGCCGCCAAGCGGGATAAACACTGGCCTCACGGGCGACCGCCAAGCGGGATAAACGCTGGCCTCACGGGCGCCCGCCAAGCGGGATAATCACTGGCCTCACGGACTGCCGCCAAGCGGGATAAACACTGGCTGCGTAGCCTCTCTAAATTGCCACGCCCTCAGTGATATCCGCATCACTAATCATGCCTGCGGCGACGGTGTGGTTGGTCGCCTCATCGATGAGGATGAAGGCGCCGGTAGCGGGGTTGGTGGCGTAGCTCGTCGCGTTTACCGGCTGCTGCACGGTAAGGGTCAGGTAGCCGATGTCGTTGGTACGCAGGGTATCGGCGCTCGCCACTTTGGACAGGGTCGCCACGTCCCAGATGTAGCGGATGCCCCTGATTTTTGCAGCCGTGGTTTGGGTTGCGTGTTTGAGCAGGTAACGGCGCCCCTGATTCAACGGCTGCTCGTCAAACCAGCAGACGGCTGCCTCAATGTTTTTGCGCGGTATGGTGGGGTTATGGCTGCCGATGATGGCATCCCCGCGCGAGATGTCGAGGTCGCGGTCGAGGGTGAGGGTGGCAACTTCGCCCGCCTGCACCCGTTCACGCTCGCCTTGCGGGGTGTATAGCGCGCTGATACGGGCTTCTTGACCACCAGGCAGGATTTTCACCGCATCGCCCCGGCGCAGTTCGCCCGCTTCCAGCCGCCCCTGGTAACCGCGAAAATCATCACTGCTGCTGCCATCTTGCCGCGCGACACGCTGCACCGGGAAATGGGCGGGCAGGTTGGTGGCGGTGTGCTGCGCAGGCAGGCTTTCCAGCAACGGCAGGAGCGGCAGCCCCCGATACCACGGGGTTTTGTCGCTTGCATGGACGATGTTGTCGCCGTGCAGGGCGCTGATCGGCAGGTAGTGAATGTCTGCGGTGATGCCGAGCAGTTCGGCGAGGCGGGCGTAGGCGCGGGTGATGCGCTGGTATTGGTTTTCGTCGTAATCAAGCAGGTCGAGTTTGTTGACGGCGACGATAATCTGCGGTGTGCCGAGCAGGTTAAGGATGGCGCTGTGGCGGCGGGTTTGCGGCAGGAGGGTGGCGCTGTCGCCGTCGAAGGTGACGCGGGTGGCATCAATAAGGATGATGGCGGCATCAGCTGTGGAAGCCCCCGTCACCATGTTGCGCGTGTACTGCTCATGTCCTGGGGTATCGGCGATGATGAATTTGCGTTTGGCTGTCGCGAAGTAGCGGTAGGCGACGTCAATAGTGATGCCCTGCTCGCGTTCGGCGGCAAGGCCATCGGTAAGGCTGGCGAAATCGGGCAAATGACCCGCTTCCGCAGCACGGTCAAGTTTGGCAAGCTGGTCGCCGAGCAGGGTTTTGCTGTCGTAAAGCAGGCGGCCGATGAGGGTAGATTTGCCGTCATCAACGCTGCCGGCGGTGATGAAGCGGAGCAGGGGGGCATTGTCGCTCATGAGGGTGATTCCTTATTGATGGTAAGGGGTCACTGTAATCAGGCAGGCTTTTTTTGGGAAAGTCGCTTTGTTTGGGTATTTATGCCCTTTGGTTATGACGCTGCGGCATGCATGGGACGCAGGCGTACAATGGTGTTTTCTCTGGTTTTTCGAGGAGATGTGATGTCCAAACCCTTACATATCGCCCTGCTAGCGGGTGAACCCTCCGGCGACCTGCTCGGCGCACCGCTACTGCAAGCACTGCGCGAACGTCTGCCACAGGTGCGTTTTAGTGGCGTCGGCGGCCCTGCCATGCAGGCGGCAGGTCTGCATTCGCTTATTGATATGGAGCGTTTGTCGGTGATGGGGTTGGTTGAAGTGTTGCGTCATCTGCCTGATATTCTCGCCGCCGAACGCACGCTGCTGGCGTATTGGGCAGACGACCCGCCGGATGTGTTCATCGGCATCGACGCCCCGGATTTCAATCTGCGCATTGCCCGTGTCCTGCACACGCGTGGGGTGCGCACGGTGCATTACGTCAGCCCGTCGCTGTGGGCCTGGAAGGAAAAGCGCATTCACAAGATTCGCCGCTGTGAGGATTTGATGCTGTGCCTGTTTCCGTTTGAGACGGCGGTGTACGACAAACACGGTGTACCCGCCGTATGCGTCGGCCACCCGCTGCGCGACCGTTTGCAGATAACGCCCGCCAGTCAGGCACGTACGGCGCTGGGGTTGCCGCCAGATGGGCGCATTCTCGGCCTCTTCCCTGGTTCACGCCGGAGCGAGGTACGCCGCCTGTTGCCGGTATTTTTACAGACCTGGCAACGGTTACGGACAGCCGACCCCACCTTGCAGGCAGTATTGTCGCTACGACAGCCGCCAGATAAGGCCAGTGCCGCATTGCTTGCCACACTTCCTGATATACACCGCTTCGATGGGGATAGCGCCACGCTGATGGCGGCCAGCGATGCGCTGCTGCTGGCTAGTGGCACGATTACCCTGGAAGCGGCGCTGCTGAACCGGCCAATGGTGGTCGCCTACCGCGTCCACCCCGTTTCGGCGGCGCTGGCGCGGGCATTGAAGCTGCTGAAAATCAACCGCTTCTCCCTGCCTAATCTGCTTGCAGGTGCGGACATCGTGCCGGAATGTATGCAGGAAGAATGCAATCCCGCGCGTCTTGCTGCCGAGCTGACGCCGCTACTGGCGGACGGCGCAGCGGCCGGGCAACAACGCACGGCGCTGGCTGCTGTGGCCGCGCAACTGCCTTCTGATGTGTCGGCACATGCGGCTGAGGCGGTAATTAGCCGTTTTATGCTGGCCGGGGGGAAGCATTAACACGCCCGTACTATCTGGATTATCGGGGAAAATCATCAAGGATTTTGTCCGTAAGGCAACAGGCAGGGTGATAAAGTACGCGCCATTTTTTCAAGTATTCAGGGGGGTCTTATGCAGGGTCAGTTGTGGATTGTTGCTGCACCATCCGGCGGTGGCAAAACAAGTCTGATTGCCGAAACGGTACGCGTGCTGGATAACGTGGTCGAAAGTGTGTCACACACGACACGCCCCGCACGTCCCGGCGAAATCGAAGGGGTGCATTACTACTTCGTCTCGCCGGAACGTTTTCAGGCGATGGTGGCAAACGATGGTTTTCTTGAATATGCGCAAGTTTTCCACAATGCCTATGGCACTGCGGCGGCGCAGGTAGATACGCTACTTGCTGCTGGCAAAGACGTGATTTTGAGCATTGATTGGCAAGGCGCACAGCAGGTGATGGCGCGACGCCCGGATACACGAACGGTGTTCCTGCTGCCCCCATCGCTAGACACCCTGCGCGAACGCCTGACTGCACGCGGACAGGACAACATGGCCGTGGTAGAAAAACGCATGGCAGAAGCAGAAGAACAAATCAGCCATTACCGCGCGTTTGAGTTCGTGATCGTCAATGAAGTATTTGCGCAAGCTGCACAAGAACTACAGGCGCTGATCCTGACCGACCGGCTGCGCCGCACACGCCGTGAGCAGGAATTGCAGCCGTTGTTAAGTCGCCTGGGGCAGTAAACAAACGCTCTCCCGCCCTGCCCTCCTCCGTCTTTGCCGGAGGAGGACTGCTGCCAAGTCCGAAGTTTGCAAAGCCCATGAATCCGGGTCGTTAATCTTCTTCATCCGGGGCTTTTGGTTCCGGCAAGCCGAATATTTCCCGGTAGTAATCGTCGATGGTTGCATCATCATCAAGGGTGATATTGCTGCCGTGTTGCAGATAGTCGTCCGCAGCACGGCGCGACTGGGCACCGAAGCGGCCATCTACCGTAACTTGGTAGCCTTGTTGTGCGAGGAACTGCTGTATCCGCCGAATCTTTTCACGCGCATCCGCTTCAGTATGGATAGTCGTGCTAGCGGGGGATTGTGAAGTATTGACCGCTGGCGGACGTACAACAAAGGGTATTTCGGTGCTATCTGTGACTGGCGGCGGTTCTGGCGGCAGGCGGAACAGGTTTTCGCAGCCCCGCGTCGGCATGTAGGGGCAGATGT
>CAURDG010000162.1:0-4157 GCA_963523555.1 uncultured Cardiobacterium sp. | reverse complement strand
ACGTGCTGCGTGAGGATTTTTTCGCCCTGGGTGGTGAAGTGGATGCCGTCGCTTTTACGCACCGCTACCGGTTTGCCGCGTTCGTCCGGCAGGTAGGTGGTGTAGCTGCCGTCTGCTTGGGCGAAGAGGCGGTTGGTATTTTGGTAGTGCTGGCTGGCTTTTTCGACTTCGTCCGCGATAAGTCCATCCAGGTAGCTGATTTTGTTGCTGTATTTCGGGCTTTTCATCAGCGGTGGCCCGATCCACAGGGTTTTGACGTTGTGCGCGGCGGCGGTCGTGAGGATTTTGCGGATTTCGCCACGGTAGTAGGTTTCCCATTCGGGGGTGCCGAAGTGCAGGTTTTCTGCGGGTGCGGCGGGGTTCGGCGTGTTCTGCGGGTCGTTCGCGCCGAGCATGACGACGATGAGGCGCACGTCCGGGTTTTCGTCGAGCAGGGTGGCGAGGTTTTCCGGCCAGTTGTAGTAATCGGGGTAGCGCAGGCCGCTGCTGGGTTTGCCGTGGTTCATGCTTTTGATGTGGTGGCGGCTGAGCAGTTCGCGCTGGATGTGTGGCGCGAGTGATTTCATCATGGAGTCGCCGATGAGCAGGACGCGGTCGTCCGCACTAAGCTGGATGGGGCCAGACGGAGCGGCGGTTTGGGCGGCTGTTTGGTTGTCGTCATTTGCGGCAGGCGGATCGGTGTCATCGTTGTTGTCGTCGTCTTCGTCTTGCCAGGCCAGCGGCTGGGTTGGCGCGGCGGTGGCGCCGGGGATGACGAGATCGAGCAGACCGGGCGCGGGTGCCGGGGGCGTAGTGGTGGCGGCAAAGGCGTGTATCGGGGTGCTGTTGATGATGTTGGTGTGCCAGCCGTCGTTGTTGGCGAGGTAGGTGCGGGCATAGATGGGGTGGGTATGGGCGAGTTCGGTGGCGAGGTGGTGGCGCCAGTCGCCGTCATCATCTTGTTCTGCCGGTGTTTCGGCGCTGTCTGCCATGAGGGCTTGCGCGTCATCGTCTTCTGCAACGCTTTCTTCAGCCAGCGGGCGCAGGCGGGCCAGGGCGAGCGGGTCGTATTGGCGGGTGTAGGTGTCGGTGGTGATGGCGGGCAGTTCGGTAGGGGTAATAGCCGCCCACAGGGCGCGGTGGTTGTCTTCCGGCGCGGGCAGGTCGGGTTCGGGCGGGGTAATGGGGGCGGTGGGGGCGGGTTTTGGGGCTGTGGGCTCTGCTGCCGCTACGGCAGGTGCAGGCTGTGGCTTGGGGGCAGCGATGGTTTTCGGGATGGTGACGGGTTCGTGTGGCGCGCTGTTGCCCGCGCCCAGCAGGGTGTAGAGGGCGTGTTTGAGGCGGTCGCCGCTGCGCCACACGGCAAAGCGCTGTAATCCGGCGAGCGGCGAGGCGCGGTAGTAGGTTTGTTGCCAGTATTGTTCGATGCCGTGCTGCATCAGCCACAGGGCAAGGATGAAGGTGGTGCAGAGGGTGGCGAGGATTTTCAGGGTGCGGATCGGCATGGTCGTTTCTCAGTAATCGGCGTAGAGGATGTTCGGGATGCCGCCGGGGGCGTAGGCGGCGATGGCCACGAGGATGAGGGTGAAGGTGAGCGCTTGACTGTACCACGGCAGGCGGCGCCACAGGTTGGCGGCGAGTGTCTGCCAGCCCGCGCTTTTCGGGTAGAAGTAGAGGATGAGGTTGAAGGCGAGGACGAAGGTAAGCGCAGGCGCAGGTGCGTCCAGGGTGAGGTTGCCGCCGAGGGCGCGGAAGATGGCGCGGGTGTTGTCGGCGTCGTTTTTGTAGAAGACGGCCCAGGTGAGGACGATGTAATGGATGGTACCGTAGCGCGCCAGCGCCGGGCTCAGGGTGGCGACGGCGTTTTTGCCCATGAGACGGTCGCAGCTGTTGAGCACGATGATGCCGACGGCGTGCATCGCGCCCCAGAGGAGGTAGTTGCCGCTCGCGCCGTGCCACAGGCCAGAAAGCAGCATGGCGATGGTGAGATTCACTTGGGTGCGCAGATAGCCGTGGCGATTGCCGCCGAGTGGGATGTAGAGGTAGTCGCGTATCCAGGTGGAGAGGCTGATGTGCCAGCGCTGCCAGAAGTCGCGCAGGTTGGTGGCGGCGTAGGGCATGTTGAAGTTGTCGGCGATGCGGATACCGAGGAGCAGGGCAAAGGCGGTGACGAGTTCGGTATAGCCGGAAAAGTTGAGGTAGATGTAGAGGGTGTAGGCGTAGAGGCCGGCGAGGACTTCGATGGGCTGGTATTGCTCAGGGTTGCCGAGGATAGGCGTCGTCCAGTTTTCTTCCAGCCAGGCGTTTAGCCACAGCAGTTTGACGAGGGCGCTGATCAGGAAAATGAAGATGCGGCCGGTCTCGCCGACGGCGCGCGGCGCGGTGGCAGCGTATTGCGGCAGCATGTCGCCGGCGCGGCAGATGGGGCCGGCCAGCAGGGTGGGGAAGAAGGCGAGGTAGAGGGCAAGGCGTTCGGGTTTTTCGACAATGATTTGCACGCGCCAGGCGGCGACGAGGTAGGTGATGGACTGGAAGGTGTAGTAGGAAATGCCGATGGGCAGGGCGATTTCGGCGGCGGGCAGGTTCCAGCGGATGCCGACAGCGTGCAGCAGGGTCTGGCTGGCACTGCGGAAGAAGTCGAGGTATTTCATCAGCGCGAGGTGAGCAACGGCAATGGCGATGGCGGCAGCGAGATGTTTTTTGTTGCGGCTGCGCTGGATGTGACGCGCGGCGAGGTAGATGAAGGCGGAGTAGGCGACGAGTTCGAGGACAAAAAGAAAGCTGTATGTCGCGACCAGCAGGTAACTGACGGCAAGCAGCAGGCGGTTTTGCACGACGACGCGCTCGCGCTGGCTCCAGTACAGCGCAAGAAAGAGCAGGAAGGCGGCAATGAATTCGGGGGCGAGGTAATTCATGGCGTTATTATCGCGGAAAGGTTGAATATTAACAATCTGTAAAACATCAGCAAGATTTACGCCATTTTGCGTCCTGTATAGACGTCTTGCATCCAAATGCGATTTATTGACATTTGTCTTCTCGCTCGGCATGATGCGTCGCATTTTTAGCCGAGGAGTATCCATGTTGAAACCATTGATGAATTTAGCAAAATTGGTATTTTGCGGCGCGGCGTTTGCCGTGCTCGCGGCACAGGCGGAGGTGAAGCAGATTAAAGATGTGCTGGGGCGCGAAGTGGCGGTGGATGTGCCGGTCAAGCGCGCTATTCTCACCTTTTATTACCCGGATTATATTGCTGCGACCGGTGCGGACAATTTCCGCAACGTTGTTGGCATTTCGCGTGAGTTCTGGGAAAAATTCAATCCCGGCAGCTGGGCACAATTTACGGAAAAGATGCCATTCTTAAAAGACATTGACGATGTCGGCTACGTCATCAGCAATACTTTCTCCACGGAAAAGGCGCTGGCGCTGAAACCCGATGTGCTGGTGATTCCGAAGATTCAATACGAAGCGCTGGCGGCGGAATTGTCGCGTTTTGAAGAAGCGGGCATACCGGTGATCGTGGTCGATTTCAATGACCAGACCGTCGAGAACCATACGCAGAGCATCCGCATTTTCGGGCAGCTGGCGGGAACGGAAGCGCGCGCGGAAAAGATTGCCCGAGCATATGCCGACGGCATTGCCGATATTCAAAAGCGGGTCAAAGCGGCAAATCTGCCCAAGCCGAAAATCTATATCGAATTCGGCAATAAAGGGCCGGAGGAATACAGCTTTACCTTTGGCAAAAACATGTGGGGCGCGATTGCCGATACTGTCGGCGGCGATAATGTCAGCGCACCGCATATCAAAACCTGGGGCACGATTTCTGCCGAACAATTACTGGTCGCCCGCCCCGATGTCATCATGATTTCCGGCACGGAACTGGAACACGACACTAATCCCAATGTGATGTCGATGGGTATCAGCATCAGTGAAGCAGACGCGCGGCAGCGCCTCGCCGGCTTCATCAAGCGCACCGGCTGGGACAGCCTGCCGGCGGTGCAGAACAACCGCGTCTATGGCCTTTACCACACCGCCTCGCGCTCGATTACCGACCTGGCGGCGGCACAGTTCATGGCGAAAGCGCTGTATCCGCAGGTGTTCGCCGATGTTGATCCGGACAAAACCTGGCAGGATTTCTATCGCGAATATCTGCCGGTCGTGCCGCAGGGGACGTTTTTCCT
>CAURDG010000161.1:0-4194 GCA_963523555.1 uncultured Cardiobacterium sp. | reverse complement strand
TGACGCCGACGGCGGCGAAGATGCACCACGGCAGGAGCGGCATTTGCCAGGCCTTGCCGAGGTCGTACAAATAGCCGCCGATGAAATTGCCGACGCCGCCGCCGAAGCCCATGCTGATGGCGCCGAAGCCGACGTACAGCCCCAGCGCGCGCGGATGGGCGAGGTGGGCGACGAGGATGTCGAGCATCGGGCGACTGACGAGGTAGCCGAGGGTGTACACGCTCACCCAAAGCAGGAAGACGGCAAAACTCGGCGAGGTGCCGAGCAGGAATGTGCCGAGGGTCATCACCAGCGTACCGGCGATGAGCAGCTGGTGGCTGGCCCAGTGGCGTTGCAGGCGGCGCACCAGGAAATATTGCAGGAGGAGGGTGAGGACGGAGCTGTAGGTGTAAAACAGCCCGGCGCTCGCTTTCGTGCCGGTGAGTGCTTCGGCGAGCAGCGGGAAGGTGATGTTGACCTGCATGACGATGAACCAGTAGCCGCACACGATGGCGACGAAGTGCAGATAGGTGCGGTCGCGCAGCAGACTGCGCAGATGCGGGGTGTCGCCTTCCGCCTCTGCCGCCTGTTTGCGCGTGTCCGGGAAATAGCGCAGCGCGACGAAGACGTTGGTGAGGAAACAGCTGCCGGCGGCGATGCCCACCGCGTGAAAGCCGATGGTGAGCAGGGCAATGGCAAGCAGCGGGCCGAAGGTAGAGGCGATACCAGTGAGGTAGTTGGCAATCAGGTAAAACTGGCGGCGCTCATCCGGGCGGGTCATGGCGACGGTCGCCGCCTGAAATGGCGCATCAAACAGCGCCCCGCCGAGGCCGGTGAGCAGCAGGGCGAGGAAAAAGACCGGCAGCGTCGTCGCAAAGCCGAGCATGAAAAAACCGGTGGCGCGGATGATGAGGCCGGAGCAGAGCACCGGTTTCAGGCCGTAGCGGTCGGCGAGCATCCCGCCGATGAAGGTCAGCCCCTGCTGGCTGATCTGCCGCAGGGCAAGCGCCATGCCGACCGTCGCCGCCGCCATGCCGACATCGCCGACGAAATGCACGGAAACGAGCGGGATGAGCAGGGTAAAACCGGTGGTGGTGATGGCCTGATAGATGAGCAGGGCGAAAAGCTGCGGACGGTCGCGGTAGGCGAGGAGATCACGCAGCGGCGCGGTGAGGGCGGCAAGGGGGATGTGGACGTGCATGACGGACAGGGAAGGAAATTTGGGCGCAGATTATACGATTTGCCCCAGCGGGATGATGGTTGGCGAGGCCAGTGTTTGTCCCGCTTGGCGGCATTTTCTTCTTCCTTGCCTTTCGGATGCGCGCTCGTTTTTATTCATGGGTGTGTTTGGCGCTCCGGCTGTAAAAACGACGCAGTTCTTCGGCAAAGGCCGGGGCGCGCCAGGTATTGCTGGCGGTGATATGGGCAGCGTGCGGGATAATCCACAAATCGGCATCGGGGATGGTGCGGTACATCTCGCAGGCATCCGTCAGCGGGGCGATGGGGTCGCGGTCACCGGTGATGATGAGAACGGGGCAGGTGATAGCGGCAAGGTCGTGCAGGCGGTGCGCGTGTTCGCTGCCGGTGGCATGCAGGGCGTCGCCGACGCGGGCAATGACTTGTTTCCACGCATCCGCTCCGCCTTGCGGGCTGTGCAGTTTTGATAGCCAGGCGGCGAGTCCGAAGTTTTCCCAGTAGCCGGGGTCGGCCATGCTGTGTACTTGTGCATGGATGTCGGTATTGCTGCGGTAGCTGATGCGGTAGAGGGCGAGGCGTTTGACGCGTTCGGGGTGTTTCAGGGTCAGCCACAGGGCGACAGCGCCTCCCATGCTGGAGCCGCAGAAGTTGGCTTCGCGGATGCCTTCGGCGTCGAGCATTTCCAGCACGGCATCGGCCATCAGGCTGATGGTGAGGCGTTCGCTGTCAAGCGGGCTTTTGCCGTGTCCGGGCAGGTCGGGCACGAGGACACGGTAACGCTGTGCGAGGGCGGGGATTTGCGGCTGCCATTCTTCGCCGGCCATGCCGCCGCTGTGCAGGAGGACGACGGCTTGCGAGGCTTCGTGGCCGTAGGTTTGGTAGTAGATCATGGGTCGAGTTTTTTCAGCAGGTAGTTCATAAAGTGGGAAATGGGTTTGTCGCGGCCGTGGGTGGCGTAGTAGAGCTCGTGTTCGTCACGTGCGGCGCGCTGCATCCGCCAGCCGATTTCTTCACGGTGGTAAAGGATGAGCACTTGATCGCCCGCTTGCAGCGAGGTGGCGGCGTTAGGCAGGACAATTTCCTGCTGATTACGCAGCAGTAGCAGCGGGATGGCATCGTTGGCGGTTTGCGGGTCGTTTGGCAGCATCCACAGGCTTTGCAGGCGCAGCAGGCGACCACTCTGCATTTCGTTCATGATGGCGGGCGCACGCTGCGCATCGACTTTGAGGACGAAGTGGTGCGGGTTGTGTTCGCCGGTGAGCAGGGTGATGCGTTGCAAGAGGCGCTGGCCCCAGGCGTCGTCTTGATGCCAAAGGACTTTCATGAAGCGGCTGAGCAGGGACTGGGCGATGCGCGGAAAGACTTCGCTGACGATGAGGTCAGCCTCGGCCATGACGCGGTCGAAACCGGCGACGGCAAAGAGGCGCTGATCAGCGCTGTGGTTCTGTTTGCCGACGACGAAGAGCGAGGGGTGCATGGTTTTGGCGGTAACGGCGATGGAAAGGTTGTCCGAGTCCGATTTGTAGGCAGCGACGATGGCCTGGGCGCGGTCGATACGCGCTTCGCGCAGGGTGACGGCTTCGGTGCCGAGGCCGCGCACCTGCCCTTCACCACTGGGCAATCCTGGGTCAATCATGGTGCAGTCCACCCCTTCGTAGTCAAGGAAGCGTTTCAGGGTTTTGCCGAGGGCATCGTTGCCGCAGATAATCCAGTGTCCACCGGGCGGCTGCGGCGGGGATTCGTGGCGCTCACCGGGGCGGCCTTGCAGGCGGGTGACGAGTTCGGCAATTGCCGGGCGGCGCAATGCGGTAATCAGGCGCAGGGCGAAAATCTGGTTGGTGTTGATGACGGCGTCGGTATCAAAAGATTTGGCGTTGGCGCTGCCGGCGCGGGTGTAGGTGCGGCAGATAATCTGGAAACGCGTCTGGTCAGTGGTGAGCAGGCGGGCAGCCAGCGCCACTTTGATGTTTACCGCTTCGGAATCGGTGATGGCGATGACGGCGCGGCAGTGCGGCGACTGCACCCCCGCTTTGAGCAGGAGTTCGACGCTGAACGCGTCGCCATTGATGGCAAGCACGCTGTGCATCACGGGATCAAGTGCCATGCGGCTGATGCGCACGGGATCTTTATCAATGACGATGCACTGGTAACCGGCATTCAGCAGCAGATGGACAAGACGCTGCCCCGATTCGCCGAAGCCGCAAACGATGCAGAAACGGTGCCGCTGTTTTGCGACCTGGCGGGCAAAGCGACTCTCGCTGAGGGCATGCTGGAAGGTCGGGTCCTGCAACAGGGCGATAACCTTACCGATAGCGTAGAACCATGCCGGCACCGTGTAATAAATACTGAGCGCCACCCACATCCGCTGCCACTCGGAAAATGGTAGCGGCAGCTCGCCGTAGCCGATGGTGGTCGCGGTATAGCTGACCCAGTAAAAGGCCTGAAAGAGGGTGAGATACGAAGGCTCACCCTCGCTGTTTATCGTTGGAATCAGGGTGATACCGAGCATGGCGACGGCGTAGGCGATGAGCAGAATCAGCGCCGGGCGGCGCATCTGCCGCAGGATGAGGTAAACGACTTCGTTCATTGCGCGTCAGCGGCGCAGGGTGGCGGCTTCGATGACGACCAGCACCACCGAGATAATATTGGCGATGAGCGCGCCAGCGGTGAAAGAGACGATAGTCGCCATCGTGCTAGATTCGAGCAGCGAGACGGAAAACGTCCAGGCGCAGACGGCGCAGAAAAGCTGGACATCGGCGACGAGGCTGGCAGCGAGCATGAGGGAACCGAGATGCGAACGGTCGCCGAATTTCATGATGGTGCAGACCAGGCTGATGATAAAAGCAAAGAACAGTTCGAGCTTGTCGTGATGCTCAGGATTGGCGACATCGCCATAGACGAACCCGAAATTGAGGGTCAGCGCCAAAAGGACGAAAAAGCCGAACCAGACACGTTCACTGCGCATGAGGACTCCGTAATCAAAAGGAAAGCGGCGGTATTCTAGCAGCGACGGGCAGG
>CAURDG010000160.1:0-4210 GCA_963523555.1 uncultured Cardiobacterium sp. | reverse complement strand
CCACCATGTACAAACTCATCGAAAGCGCCGACTACGACACCCTCTTTGCCGCCTACCTTGCCGACCACGACCACTACACCGGCGGCGTTTTCAGCGAATACGACCTCATCATCAGCACCCTGCCCGAAGGCGACATCCTCCTGCAAAAACTGGCGGACGCGCGCGGCATCGTGAGCGGCGTCCGCCCGCGCTACTGGACCAGCTTCTACTGGCACCTCGTCGAACACATCACTGGCTACACCCCGCGCGGCGAACAAACCCCGCTCAACAACACTGCCATCCGCTGGCACCTCTACACCTACCTCTACCGCCACGGCGACACCATCCTTGCCGACCCCGCGCACCCGCTTCACCCGCACCTGCACCAGCACTGGCCGGATGCCACCCGCCTCACCGCCGACATGACGCGCCGCCTCTGGCACTACAGCGGCCAGCTCGCCAACCTGTACAGCCACTACCTCAACCAGCGTCCCGACTGGCTGGACGCCTGGCAGCACGATCCGCCGCCCGCGCTGGACGACCTCCTCCAGGGCAACGGCCTGAAGCGCCAACCCGCCTGGCTGGCCGGGCACTACCGCGAACACTACCAACAACAACACCGCCTCTGGCACGCGACCCTTGCCGCCACCTACGCCGCTCGTGCCGAACGCATCCGCACCTTCTGGCACAAACTCGCGCACGACGACGCCGCGCGCGACAAACTCCCGCCCTACATCCCGCTCTACGCGCCGACCAACCTCACCGAAACCACCCTGCGCACCCTCATCCGCCTCGGCGAATACAGCGAAGTCCGCCTCTACCACCTCACCGCTGCCGACGGCGAATACAGCGACATCGTGGACAGCCGCTGGCTGCGCCGCCTCAAACTGCGCGACCCGGCACGGGCCGAAGCCCAACACTACGACCACGGCAACACCCTGCTCTCACGCTACGGCAAACAACAGCGCGACCGAGCCCGCCTCCTGCACGCCTACAGCACCGACGACAACACCACCCAGCACGACGCCCCCGTCATCACCGTCAGCAACCTCCTCAGCGCCGTGCAGGCCGACATCCGCAGCCAGAACGAAACCCACACCGCCGCCGCCCCACACGACGCCCACGACGACAGCCTGCGCATCCACGCCTGCCACGGCACCCTGCGCCAGGCCGAAACCCTGCGCGGCGACATCATCGCCTGGCTGAACGCCGACCCGACGCGCCGCCTCTCCGACATTCTCATCCTCCTGCCCGACCCCATCGCCGAACAAAGCGTACTGCGCGCCGTCTTCCCCAGCAGCGGCGACTACGACGGCTACCGCCTGCCCGCGCGCATCGTCGGCACCCCCGACACCGGCACCACCAGCCTCTGGCACAGCCTCGCCGGCCACTACACCCACCTGAGTGGCCGCTACGACGCCCCTACCATCACCGACTGGCTGCACAACGACGACACCGCACAAAGCCTTGGTAGCGACCACGAACACATCCAGCGTATCACCGCCGCCCTCATCCAGGCCGGCTACAAACGCGGCTTCGACAGCGAACACCTGCAACAAACCCTGCACCCCGACGACCACGACCACCGCTACACCTACACCTACGCCCTCGACCGCCTCATCGCCGGCGTCCTCATGCCCGACAGCGACGATGACGACAACCGCGACACCATCCCGCTGCCCGGCCTCAGCCTCGCCGACCTGCCCGTCCTCGAAGCCCTCGCCAAACACGCCAACCGCAGCCGCGAACTGCGGCGCAAACTTGCCGCCCACACCCCGGCACAAGCATGGCTTGCCGACATCCGCGACACCCTGCACCGCGACTACCAGCACGCCCACGACAGCACCGCCTGGCAAACCCTGAACCGCGCCCTGACCAGCCTCGAACAACAACTCAGCGCGCACCACGACCTCGCCCCGCAAAACGAACAACTCTACCTGCCGCTGCCCTTCATCCTCGACAACATCGAAACCCACCTCAGCGCCCAACAAAACAGCCGCGAACCCAGCGGCGTCATCACCATCGGCAGCCTCACCGGCCTGCGCAACCTGCCCTACAAACTCATCGCCTTCATGAACGCCGACCACGACCGCTACCCGGCGCGACAAAACGACGAACGCTACAACCTCATCGACCTTGACCGCCCGCGCCCCGGCGACCGCAACCGCGAACAAGAAGACCTTGCCGCCCTGCTCGACAGCATCAGCCGCGCCGGAGAAACCTACTGGATCTACTACAACGCCGCCGAACCCGGCGACAACGAACCGCGCCTGCCCGCCAGCCCCATCCAGGAACTCCTGCAATACCTCGACGAACAGCGCGCAGAAGCCCCGCGCCACTACCACATCACCCACCCCGCCACCCCCTTCGAACCCGACCCCGCCGAAACCCGTCCTGCGCCGCTCTGGCACAACGTGCGGCAAACCCTGGCACGCCCATTCCGCCCGGCGCCGCCCTTCCTCACCCTCCGCCACGCCACCCTTTCCGCAGCCGACCCTGCCGACCCCGAAACCCTGCCGCTCGACCAACTCATCCGCGACACCCTGCGCCCCGCCGCTGCCTACGCCCGCGCCCACAACATCAGCCACGACAACCACGACAACACCCCTGCCGCCCGCGAACCGCTGGCCGCCAGCGCCCTCGACAACTACCACATTAACGACACCATCAACCGTGCCCTCGAAGAAGGCCGCGACCCTGCCGCCCGCCTCGCCCGCCTGCCCCTCCTGCCCGCAGGCATCAGCGGCAACATCCTCCTCGTGCAACGCCTCGCCGAAAACCAGGCACACTACCGCGCCCTGCTCGCCCAGAGCGGCTGCACCACCCCACCACCCCTGGCCGAACAGACCCTGGACCTCGGCGACACCCTCCTCACCGCCCGCCTGCCGACGAGTGGCAACACCGGGCCGCGCCTCTCCGCCCGCCGCCAAAAAGCCAAACACCAATACCGCTACTGGCTCGAACACCTCGCCTGGAACGCGCTTGGCACAGGCGGCGACAGCCACATCCACTACGCCGACGGCGACGAACAACTGCACGCCCTGCTGGCAGAAGACGCCGCAGAACAACTGCGCACCTGGCTGGCCGTGCGTCGCAGCGCACAACAACAACTATGGCTGGCCCCCATCGAACTCATGCCGGCCTACCTCGACAACCTCGCCAAAAAAGACGGCGCGGACAAAAACCGGCTCCTCATCCACAAATGGATAGACGACGACCAGAACAAAGCCGACAGCGGCGAACTGTGGCGCCACCTGTGGCGCGGCAACGAAGCCATCCTCGCCGACCACATCGCCGCCGCCCTTGCCACCTACGCCCCGCTGCTACAACCCTGGCTCGACCACCGCGCCTAAAAAACCCGCTTGGCGGGCCCACTGTTTATTCCGCTTGGCGGATCCAGTGTTTATCCCGCTTGTGTCCTACCCTTCCCATAAACCTAGCATTTACGCCGCTTGGCGGCGAACCCAGCGTTTACCCCGCTTGACGGCAAACCCAGCATTTATAGTCAATGCTCTTAATCCTTCATACAAATCTTCCCTGAATATTGCGCAAATGCGGAAATATTGGCGTAAATGTTGTATGAAAAAATAAGCTGATTAGCTATATCCCGCTTGGCGCACTGCCCAATCCTGAATTTTGTACGGAAAAAATCCCTTCCCCCGCTTGCGGGGGAAGGTGGCCGCAGGCCGGAAGGGGGAATAAAAAACCAGCATTTACCCCGCTTGGCGGCGAATCCAGCGTTTATCTCGCTTGCGCCCTATCCTTCGCATAAACCCAGCATTTACGCCGCTCGGCGGGCCCAGTGTTTATCCCGCTTGGCGGGGTCAGTAACTACGCCGCTCGACGGGCCCAGTGTTTATCCCGCTTGGCGGGGTCAGTAACTACGCCGCTCGGCGGGCCCAGTGTTTATCCCGCTTGGCGGGGTCAATAACTACGCCGCTTGGCGGGCCAGAAATGATGCAGCTTGGTGATTACCCAATATCGAATCCCGCACAAAAAATCCCTTCCCCCGCTTGCGGGGGACGGTGGCCGAAGGGCGGAAGGGGGGACAAAAAACCAGCATTTATCCCGCTTAGCGGCGAACTCAGCGTTTACCCCGCTTGGCGGCGAACTCAGCGTTTACCCCGCTTGACGGCGAACCCAGCATTTACCCCGCTTGACGGCAAACCCAGCATTTATCCCGCTTGGCGCACTGCCCAATCCTGAATTTTGTACGGAAAGAATCCCTTCC
>CAURDG010000159.1:0-4223 GCA_963523555.1 uncultured Cardiobacterium sp. | reverse complement strand
CGCTTGGCGGCCTTTCACGAACCCAGTGTTTATCCCGCTTGGCGGCCTTTCACGAGCCCAGTATTTATCCCGCTTGGCGGCTTTTTACGAGGCCAGTGTTTATCCCGCTTGGCGGCTTTTCGCGAGGCCAGTATTTATCCCGCTTGGCGGCCTTTCACGAGGCCAGTGTTTACACCGCTTGGCGACTCAGCGTTGCACGTCGCGCCAGTCTTTTTCAAAGTAATGGACGAGGATTTGCGTGTTGAGGTAATTCGGCTCGACGTCACGGCGCGCCATGTCCGGCGGGAAGCGGAACATTTCCGCCGCTGTCGCCGCGGTGAGGTAACGCGTCGGCACGTCGAAGCGTTCCGGCACGGGGAATGTCGCCCCTTTGCCTGCGAGGACAAAGCCCCATTCGCCGAAGGACGGCACATAGACGTGGTACGGCGCGGTGTGTAGCCCCGCCGCTTCCAGGGTGGCGACTACTGACCAGTAGGCGTTTGGTGCGAAATAGGGCGAGGTGGACTGCACAACGATGAGGCCGCCATCCGCCAGGTGCCGCGCTACCTGGCGGTACATCGGCACGGAGTAGAGTTTGCCCAGCGAGAAGTTGGATGGGTCGGGCAGGTCGATGAGGATGACGTCAAACTGCTCGCTGCTTTCTTCCAGCCATTGCGCGGCATCGGCGTTGATGACGCGCGTTTTCGGGTGCGTGAGTGCGCCGCCGTTCAGCGCGGTCAGCGTCGCCGAGGTGGCAAAGGTTTGCGTCATTTCGGCATCGAGATCAACCAGGGTCAGGCTTCGCACTTGCGGGTATTTCAGCACTTCGCGCGCGGCGAGGCCGTCACCGCCGCCGAGGATGAGGACGCGTTCGGCGCGCGCTGCCATCTGCATCGCGGGCAGGACCAGCGCTTCGTGGTAGCGCGCTTCGTCGCGCGAGGAGAATTGCAGGTTGCCGTTGAGGTAAAGACGGGTGTCGTCCTTCCAGCGGGTGATAACGAGGCGCTGGTAGGGCGTGTGCCGCTCGTACACGATAGGGTCGCCGAAGTAGCTCTGCTCGGCGTGGAAGGTGATGCGGTCGGCATAGACGAAGGCGGCGGCAAGCGCAGCAAGGACGAGCAGGGCGCGGCGGCGCAGGGCGGGGTAACGCGGCAGTTGTGCGCGGAAGATACGCGCGGTGAGCAGGGCGACGGCAGCGTTCAGGAGGCCAAAGAGCAGCGCCGAGCGCGCCATGCCGAGGCGCGGCGCGAGGACGAGCGGAAAGAGCAGGGAAACGGCGAGTGCGCCGAGGTAGTCGAAGGTGAGCACACGCGCGACGAGGTCGGCAAAGGCGGCCTGTTCACGATGCAACACGCGCATCACCAGCGGGATTTCCATGCCGACGATAATGCCGGTAATCAGCACGAAAGCGTACAGCAGGCTGCGGAAGGGTGCGGCGGCAAGGCCGAAGGCGACAAAGAGAGCGAGTGCGGAAAGGCCGCCGACGATGCCGACCAGCAGCTCGATTTCGATGAAGCGGGCGAGCGCGTCTTCCTCTTTGATGTAGCGGGTGAGGTGTGCGCCGATGCCCATCGCGAAGAGGTACAGGCCGATGATGCTGGAGAATTGCAGGATGCTGTCGCCGAGGAGGTAACTGGCGAGCGCCGCCATGATGAGTTCGTAGGCGAGGCCGCAACTGGCAACGATGAAGACGGAGATGATGAGGGTGCGGTGGGCGCGCATGGTGATTTCCTGAATGAAGATGGCGGTATCCGCTGGAGTAAAGCCGCGATGCTGGAAATGATACCAATCTGAAAATTATCTGAGTGTATTGGCTTTCCTGATGCCTCCATGTCCAAAAAAACCGCCTCATGAGGCGGTTGTTGCGTGGGGCAGACGCAGAACATCAGGATGCAAGCATGTCCGGCAGCAGAATCTTGCCGCAGTCATCCGTCTCGCCCACGCGGATTTTGCGCAGATAACAAGTGCGGATAGCCGCCGTCGCTTGCAGGGCGGCCAGATTCTCTTTGAGTTTGCGCGCGGCGTAGTCAGGTTTGTAGGCGACGGATAGCACTACGGTTTTACCGTCTCCCGTCTTTACCTGTCCGAGATAAATATATTGGCCGAGAACAAAATCGGCGGAAGCGACATAGGCCAGTTCATCATCAAGATTCAAGATAGCGCTCATAAAAAACTCCGGATACGAAATAGAGCGCCATCATCCGCCTCCGCACTGCCGCCGTCCATGACCTGCGGCAAACCCCGCCGCCCGGCGGCAGACACCTTATAATGCGCGCCGTTACCACCCTACCCTTCAGGACTACCCTCATGACCCTTTTGCACGACACGTTCCGCCATCTTGATACCGCCCGCCTGCCGACCCCCTGTTTCGTCGTCGATGCCGCCCTGCTCGAACGCAACCTGCAACTGCTGCGCCGCGTGCAAGAGGAGAGCGGTGCAAAAGTCCTACTGGCGCTGAAAGGCTTCGCCATGTACCACTACGCGCCGCTGATTGCCCGCTACCTGTCCGGCGTGTGTGCAAGCGGCCTGCATGAAGCGAAACTCGGCCGCGACTATTTCGGCGGCGAAGTGCACACTTTCTCCGCTGCTTACCCGCCGGCGGACATGGCGGAAGTACTGGCGCTCTCCGATCACGTCATCTTCAACTCGTTCAGCCAGTGGCAGCGCTACCGCGAACAGGCGCTCGCCGCCGCCAAACATAAACCGCTGCACTTCGGCCTGCGCATCAATCCGCAGCAATCGGAAGGCGCGGTGGAAATCTACGACCCCAGCGCCCCCGGCTCACGCCTCGGCATCGTGCGCGATGCCTTCCGCCCGGAGCTGCTTGACGGCATCAGCGGTCTGCATTTCCACAACCTCTGCGAGCAGGACGTGCCGCCGCTGCAACGCACCCTCGCCGCCGTTGAGCGGCAATTCGGCGAGTTTCTGCCGCAAATGCAGTGGGTCAATTTTGGCGGCGGGCACCACATCACCCGCGAAGACTATCAGGTAGATGAACTCATCACCCTCATCCGCACCTTCCGCCAGCGCTGGGGGGTGGAGGTTATCCTGGAGCCGGGCGAAGCGATCGCCATCAATACCGGCGTGTATGTCACCGAAGTACTGGATGTGACCAAAAATGGTATCGACATCGCCATCATCGACGGCTCATGCAGCGCACACCTGCCGGACGTGCTGGAAATGCCCTACCGCCCGGACGTCCTCGGCGGTGCCGCGCCACACGACAAAGCGCACACCTACCGCATCGGCGGCCTGACCTGCCTTGCCGGCGACGTCATCGGCGATTACAGCTTCGACCACCCGCTTACCGTCGGCGAACGCCTCATGTTCATGGACATGAGCCACTACACCATGGTCAAAACCAACACCTTCAACGGCGTCAAACTGCCCGCCATCGTCGCCTGGGATAGCCGAGACGACAGCCTGACCACCGTGCGCAGCTTCGGCTACGACGACTTCAAAACCCGCCTGTCCTGAAAAAATATAACCAAGAGATCACACATGAATATCGGCATCCACAGCGACCTGCACACCGAATGCAGCCTCTGCACCATCAGCAATCTTTCCGAACTCGACGTCCTTGTCCTCGCCGGCGACATCGGCGACCCGGCCACTGTCCGCCTCTTTTTCGACTACCTGCGCCGCAAGACGACAAAACTGCCAGTGCTCTACGTCCTTGGCAACCACGAATACTACGGCTTTGCCATCAGCGAGGCGAAAGACATCTACCGCAGTATCAGCCAGGAATACGGCATCACCCTGCTTGATGACGAAAGCATCACCCTCAACGGCATCCAGTTCAGCGGCACAACGCTATGGAGCGACTTTTCCCTGGCGGATAAACCGGCAGACGCCATGCGCTGGGCGGGCGAAATCCTGCCGGATTTCCGCGAAATCTATGATGATGATGGCGAACCGCTGACCCCGCAAAAAATGGTCGCCCTGCATAAAAAAAGCCGCGCCTTTCTCAAAGAAGCCCTGCAGCAGCCGGCGGAAAAACACGTCGTCATCAGCCATTTCCTGCCGCGCAGCGGCCTGATTGCCAAGCGGCACTACCACAAAAAAGAAGGGCTGACCCGCTCGGCCTATTGGGCGAACGAACTGCCGGAGCTGACTGAGCGCGCCGATCTCTGGATTTACGGACACAGCCACGACAACATCAACACCTACATCGACGGCACCCGCTTCGCCAGCAACCAGCGCGGCTACAGCAAAGCCTACGACGGCAGCGAGCTGCGCGACTA
>CAURDG010000158.1:0-4237 GCA_963523555.1 uncultured Cardiobacterium sp. | reverse complement strand
CTGGGCCCGCCAAGCGGCGTAAACACTGGGCCCGCCAAGCGGCGTAAACACTGGGTCCGCCAAGCGGGATAGATCCTGCATCCGCCTGGCGGGCCGGTGCTTTTTAGTCTGCTGAGGGAGTCAGGCCGTCGAATTTGGGGGCGTTGTCCTGTTTGTCGTTCACGGTGATCCAGCCGAGGGTGTTGTCAGCGGTTTTCAGCAGCAGGCGGTTTTCGTGGCAGCGGTTGTCGCTCGCGCGCGCCTCCGTCGGGCAGTTGTATTGGCCGTCGGCGAGGAGCAGGGTGACGCTGTCGCCGGGGGCGAGGGTCGCCACGCGTTTGCCGTCCGCATTATGCAGCTCAAGCGGGGCGTCCTGATTTTGCCCAAGGCCCCGGTAGGTGCTGGCAAGGTCGAGGGCGTAGTAGGGCTGCGTTTCTTCTTGCAGGGTGCCGCCATTGAGTTGCCATTTTTGCCGTTTGCGGTAGTGGCCGGGGTCGTCGTTGGCGGTGTAGAGGTAGCCGTTGCCGGGGAGGTAGTAGGTGGTAGCGTGCAGGGTCGGCAGGGTTTCTTTTTCCCAGCCGTCTGCGGCCTGCGCCAGGTAGCAGTAGGGGCTGTCGCTTGGTTCGTTCAGGCAGAGGATGTGGTAGCGCGGTCCGCCCGTTTTGAGGCGGATGTCGAGCAGGTGGCGGTAGTGGCTATTTTTTTCGGCTCCCGCCGGGGGGGCGCCTTTGTTCAGCACGCCGTTTGGCTCGCGGTGGTAGTCGTCCTGCATGGTGCTGCCGAGGTTGGCCAGGTAGTGCAGGGTGTAGCGCGCTTCGCTGTCGGGGATGGGCTGTTCTTGTGTAGCGAGAGTGGGGAAGTCGTCGTTTTTGCTGCTTTCGCTGGCAAGTGCCCAGCCGGTGAGGCCGAAGTGGTTTTTGACGAGGTAGTGACCAGCGCCGTCTGTCAGCAGCACGGTGATTTTGCCGCCGCGCGGGATGACGGCGACGGTTGCGCCGCCGCCGGGGTCGAGGGTGAGTATCAGCGGTGCGGTGGTGGTGGTTTCGGTGCCGAGGTAGGCGAGGATGCCGTCTGCGCTAGCAGGCAGGTTGGCAGCAAGCGGCAGGGCTTTGCCGGTGGCCGCCAGTTGGGTTTTGGCGGGCGGCGGTGTGTTGTTGTCGGTTTTTGCTGCCGGCGTGGGCGCTGGGGTGGTGTTGTCGGTGACGGGGGCAGCAGGCTCGCTGCTGGCGCGGATGGTGACGGCGGGCGGGAGGTTTTTGTTGTCTTGCGCCACTGGCGTCGCCGCGCTCTGACCGCTCTCTCCTGCGCTGGCCGGTTTTTTCACTGCGGCAGCAAAGGAAGGCAGTTTCCAGGCGTTACCGGGGAAGCCCCGGCACAGGTTGCTTTCGCTGCGGTAGCTGTACGCGAAGGTTTTGCCGTTCCAGACGTAGCGGCTGTTGACGACGCAGTCGCCTTCTTCGCTTTCGCGGGCAAAGGCGGTGATGACGCCGTCTTTGTAGGCGATGGGCCCGGCACCGCTGTCGCGGCCGTTGTCATCCGGGATGTCGGAAATCGGCACGGTGTTGAGGACGCGGTTTTGTTCGGCGTTAAGCACGGCGTAGTAGTTGTTGCGGTTGTAGGCGCCCTGCCAGCAGGCGGTTTCGGCGAGGGTGTGTTTGTTATCGAGCGGGTAGAGGGTGATGGGTTGCTGGCTTTCGCGCAGGACGTTGCAGCCGGCATCGGCTTTGTTGAGGAGCAGGGCGCGTAATGCGGGGTAGTCCGGGTCGGTGGGAGCAATGGTGCGGCCGGGGTCGCTGGCGACGGCGGCCGCCTGGATGACGGGATGGTTTTTCGCCTGGCGCACGGGGGCGTTGCTGTCGCCGCGTTTGACCAGGGCAGACGGGGTGCCGGTGCGCTGCTGGTATTCGTCCATTTTCAGCAGGGTGGCAGTCGCGCCTGCGCCGGACAGCGCCCAGGTGTTGCCGTCGGCAGTGAAGGTGATGTTGCCGGTGTGGATAACGGCGTCAAGCACGGCAGCGGTTTGTGTCGGGTCGAGGTCGGCGTAGGTGGCGTGGCCGCTTTTTTTCAGGGTGAGGGTGCCGAGGCTTGTGCCATCGAGGAAGAGTTCGCCGCTGCTGGGCAGGACGGGCTTGTCTTTCCAGAGGTGGTAGGTGATGGCGAGGCGGGCGTTGACGGCGGCATCGGCGCCCGTTTCGCGGGTAATGCGGATGGAGATGGGGCGCTTGTCATCTGCTTTCTGGTAGCCAGCGGCGCGGCAGGTGCCGTTGTTTTCGCAGACGAGTTGCCAGTCTTTGTGTTCAAAACGGCCATCGTCGGCGGTGAGGGCGACCAGCGGGGCAGCCGCAAGCAGGGTGAGGATTTGGCGTGACATTTTGTGGCTCCGGTGTGGCTTTCCGGGATTATACGGGTCTGTCTTACCGTTTTCTGTCTATTTTTTCAGGTTTTTTCAGGGGGTGGGCTTTGCGAGCGGCGCCACTGGTGCGTGGCGATGAGCACCGCGAAGTACAGGCCGCCGGCGATGCTGATAATGGCCGGACTGAGCGGCAGGTCGGCGGTCCAGGCCAGTACTGTGCCGAGGGTGGTCGAGAGGGCGGCAAGGGTGGCGGCGAGGGCGGCACTTTGTTCCGGGGTTTTGGCGAGGCGGTTGGCGGTGTTGGCCGGGATGATGAGCAGGGCGATGACGAGCAGCAGGCCGAAGTACTGCACGGTGGTGCCAATAAAGAGGCCGATGAGCAGCAGGAAGGCGAGGTCGTAGTGGCGCGCGCGCGGGTGTTCGGTGCGGGCGATGGCCGGGCTGATGGTCATGAGGATGAGCGGTTGCCACAGGCGGTAGAGCAGGGCGCCGCCAATGAGGGCGACGAGGGTGATGTTGGCGAGGTCGCCCGCGCCGGTGGCGAGGATGTCGCCGAAGAGGTAGTTGATGAGGTCGGTGCGGATGTTTTCCATGGTCGAAAGCAGCACCATGCCGAGGGCGAGGGCGATGTGCGACAGGCTGCCGAGGATGTTGCTGGGGTTTTCCCGCCCGTCTTTTTCGATGAGGTAGAGCAGGGCGACGAGCAGCAGGGTGATGCTCCAGATGCCGACGACCGGTGGCAGGCCGCTTTTCAGGGCCAGCGCAATGCCGAGCAGGGAGGCGTGCGACAGCGCTTCGCCGAAGTAAACGAGACGACGCCAGGCGATAAGCGCGCCGATAGGGGCGGCGATGATGCCGGTGATGAGGGCGCAGAGCCAGGGGATGAGGATGAGGTTCAGGATCATGGTTCAGAGGTGGCTGTGGTCGTGGTGGTGGGTGTAAACGCCGATGGCTTCGGGGTGGCGGGCGTCGTCGCCCAAAAGGTGCAGGAATTCGGGGTTGCCGATGATGCTTTCCGGACTGCCGTGGCAGCAGATGTGGCGGTTCAGGCAGAGGATATGGTCGCTCGCCGCCATGACGAGGTGCAGGTCGTGGCTGACCATGAGGATGGCGGTGCGGTGCGTGCGCTGCCAGTCGCGGATGGTCTGGTAGTAGTCGCCGAGGGCAACGGGGTCGATGCCCGCCGCCGGTTCGTCCAGCACGATGAGGTCGGGGTGGCGCAGCATGGCGCGGGCGAGGAGCAGGCGCTGGGTTTCACCGCCGGAGAGGGTTTGCAGCGGGGTGTCGAGCAGGCGGGCGATGTTGAGGCGGGCGAGCAGTTCGCTTTGCGCCGCCTGCGGGATGTCGCGCAGGAAGCGGCGCGCGGTCACAGGCAAATCGGGCGGCGGATGGAATTTTTGCGGCACGAAACCGGTTTTGAGCGGTTTTCTGCGGTAGATGCTGCCCGCCGTCGGCGCGAGGTGGCCGAGAATGAGGGCGAGCAGGGTGCTTTTGCCGGCACCATTCGGGCCGACGATAGTGAGGATCTGGTTGCGGCGGATGGTGAGGGTGATGTCATGTAGAATGCTGCGCCCACCCGCGTGGTAGGCGACGTCGCGCAGTTCGATGAGGGGTTGGTCGGTCATGGATGTGTGTTTTTTTTGTGGTTCGGGGCAGGGTTATATGTTATCGGGTTTGCACGGGGTAAGCGCTATCTTTGCGGGGCGGAGTTTTGCTTTTTGCTGGCGCGTGAGGCGGAGGCCGGATTTTGCCGCCGGCGCGTTTTATCCAACCTCTCTCCACCCCCAATCGAGAAGGGCGCATTTGTGCACAGGGCAAACCCCGCCAAGCGGGTCAACCACGCACTTTTTCCGCCCGCTATACTAGCCCCCTCTCATCACGCCGCTTGCGGCAGGAGTTTGTATG
>CAURDG010000157.1:0-4241 GCA_963523555.1 uncultured Cardiobacterium sp. | reverse complement strand
GGCAGGGCGCCGGGCGGCAGGCGGCGTTTGCCGTCGGCGGTGAGGTAGCTGTGCAGCACGGCGCCGTGGCGGTCGTGGACGACGGGCGAGTAGTCGGTGCAGGCGCGGATGTCGGGCGGGTAGGCTCGGTCAAGACGCAGCAGGGTGAGGATGGCGAGTAAGGTTGTCAGGCAAAGGCCGAGGATTATGTGGAAAATGGTGCGCTTCATTGGTTTGCGAGGTCGATATGAAATTTTTGTTGTGGTTTGCGCTGGTCGCGTTTGTGGTGTGGAAGATTGGCCGCGACTGGCGGCGCGCGCGCGGTGTGCAGGGGCGTCTGGAAGCGCGCGCGGCAGCGGAAGCGGCTTTTGAGCGGATTATGTTTTCACTGGAATGTCAGCTCGCCAACGGCGAGATCGACGAGGCGCAGTTTCGCATTTTGCGTGAACACGCGTTTGCGCAGTTGCAGCGGGCGTTAAAGGAGGCGGGGTTTTAGGGAGCATCAATGGGTTTCCTATAGTTAAGATAGCAGAAAGACAGTAACCAGCAAATTTATGGGCTACCCAGCCCATATCTGTAAAAAAATCCTTGCAGAATTTGAAAATGGCATCTATTGCCAAGGGACGGTCAGACATTGCATCAGTCCCAATACCTTTGTTATCCGGGAAAAATGCCTCCTAAAGGCAACCGCCGTTCTACCCCCGCTTTTCGCTGAATAAGTCATCCGGCCACTCTGATGGTTATCAATGGGAAAGGGCTGCATGCAAAACGGCATCTGCAAGGCTCAAACCAATGTATCGGTGCGCTGTGCCATTCGCTTTCACAGCCTTTGATTGCTGAACAATCGCAATGGACAACGCTTCCTTCCAAAAGCGCTAGAACACACTGGATACGTTGTTGTATAGCCGGATTTCAACCCGATAGAGAAGTTGTGGGCATGAATCAAGCGGTTGCTTGATATGAATGCTCGCTCTTTGGGTTCTTTATTTTTGTTACTTTTATCGGTGTTCTTATTGTGTCTATTCCGTTTTACAGGGCCTGTATTTGCGCCGCTTGGCGACCCATGAGGTTATCCCACCACCGGTGGCAGATAGCCCGCTTTGACATAAAAGGGAATGATGGCGGCGGCGATGCCAAGGATAAGCGCCAGGATGAGGGCAATGTCGCCACCCGGCACGCGGTAGGGCAGATGCGGATAGCGGCGGCGCGCCTTCCAGACGAGACCGACGGGCAGTACGACTGCATAAAAGGCAAACATTTGTCCGGCATAGCTGAGGGCTCCGATGAAATCAGGATAGAACCAGGCGAAAAGTATGGGCGGCAGGAAGGTGGCTGTGCCCAGAATGGCGCGGCCTGGGTTTAGTTTCAGGCCTTTGCGCAGCATGTCATCAATGCAGTCGTATAGCCCCAGTGCCACGCCGAGGAAGGACGTAATCAGCGCCAAAGCCGAGAAAAGTTCGACTGTGCCAGCAATGATGTTGCTGCCGGTGATAGCGCGTGTTGCTTCTATCAAACCGTAGAGGGTTGCGTTTTCTTTGAGGATTTGTGTGAACTGGCTCTGGCTGAGGACACCATGCGTGGCGAGTTGCCACAACGTATAGACGCCGAGAGTAAGGAGTGAACCGCAGATGATGGCGACGCGCAGGGCATGCACGTTGCCTGCAAGGTATTTGTTCAGTGAAGGAATAGACCCGTGGAAACCGAAGGAAGTGAAGAATATTGGCGCGGCGGAGAGTAGCAGCGCGTTATCCAGCGGCATAGCAGTGAGGTTGTGTAGTCTGGCTTTTGGCAGCATGACGCTAATGACAAGCAGGAGCGCGGTAAGCATGATGAAGAAGAAGAAGCGGTTACTACCGTCCACTGCTTTGGCGCTGATAACGATGAAGGTGCCAAAGATGAAGGTAAAAATGCCAATGTAGAGTTTCAGCGTAGTTTGCGTGTCCAGCCCGGTTATGGGAATGATGCTGGCCCGCTCAACGGTTTTCATCAGGATTTCACCACCGCCACTGATGTAGGCAGAAAGTAGTGCGTAGAGAAAAATGAACATCACGGTGGTGGCAATGAAGCGTCCGACGTTGCCATAGTACAGGGCAGCGAGGGTGCCAATGCCGGCGTCGCTATCTGTGGTCTGATATACCTCGACAAACAACAGTGCGCTGTATGTGAGCAATGCCCATAGAATCAGCAGCAGAACAGCGGTAAAACTAAAGCCGATGCCGGCCGAAGTGAGCGGCATGGCCAGCATGCCTGCACCGATCATAGTCCCCGATACGAGTAGGGTGGTGCCGAGGGTTTTATTCATGAGCTTTGCCTCAGGTTGAATGGAAAAATGCGAGGTGTTCCTGCTTGAAGATGTTCGGACGCCAAGTATTTTAGGTAAAAGCCCGCCGAAGCGGGCTTTTGGGGGCATTTAGCGCGTTTTTTTGCGGGGAGCGGATTTGTTGTCTTTTGGACTGTCTTTGTTCACCACCACTGGTGTTTTGGCACCATCTGCGGCAGGGGGATTTATCCCGTATTCGTGCAGGCCGCCGCCCATGGCGATGTAGAGGTCCACGTTGTTGGTCAGCATTTGCAGCTCGGTGGCGAGCAATCCTTGATCGCTCGCATAGCTTTCCCGCTGTGCATCAAGGCGGTCCAGCGCGGTGCTGATGCCCGCTTCAAAGCGCAGATTTTCCAGACGCAGGCGGTCGGAAACGGCTCTGTTGCCGCGTTGTTGGGCTTCGTATTGTTCCGCCAGCGTTTGCCGCGCAGTGAGGGCGTCGGCGATTTCGTAGAAGGCGGTTTGCACGGTCTTCTGGTAGGTTTCGACGAGGATTTTTTGCTGGGCTTCGCTGATTGTCACGGCGCGGTTGAGTTTGCCGCGGTTGAAGATGGGGATGTTGATGCTGGGAGTGAAGTTCCAGCTGAGATTCGGCGCTTTGATGAGCTGGTCAAGCTCGGTGCTGCCGAAGCCGAGGCTGCCGGTGAGCGCGATGCTGGGGTAGAGTGCCGCACGTGCTGCACCGATATCGCCGTTCGCCGCTTTGATTTTGTATTCGGCTTCGCGGATGTCCGGGCGGTGTTGTAGTGCGGCGGACGGGATGCCGGACGGCAGGCGGATGTCGGCGAACTGGTTGCGCAAATCGCCCGCCGGCGGCAGCTGGATTTGGCTGACGGGTTTGCCGACGAGTTTCGACAGGGCATTCAGCGCCTGCTGGTGGTTACGTTCGGCCTCGCTGTAACTGCTGCGCGCGCTCTCGATTTGCGCTTCGACACCGCGCAGATCGCCCGCCGTCATCAGTCCGGCATCGAATTGCAGTTTGGAGAGGCGATAGGTTTCCTGGCGGCTTTGCAACACGTCTTTGGCGAGTGCCATTTGTGCTTCGCTGATGCGGGTCTGGTAGTAGGTTTTGGCGACCGCACCGATGATGCTCAGTTGTGCGGCATCGCGGGCTTCGCGGGTGGCGAGATAGGTTTGCAGGGCTTTTTCGTTCAGCGATTTGACCCGTCCGTAGAGGTCGAGTTCGTAGGCGCTGGTGGCAAGTCCCACAGTCCAGGTTTCGCCAATGCGCGCCTGGCCGGTGCCGGTGAGGTCAGCCGGGGTGCGGCTGCGAGCACGCGCGCCCTGGGCGTTCACCGAAGGCAGGTAGTCAGTGCGCTGGATGCCGTACTGGGCTTCGGCGATTTCGATGCTGAGTGCCGCGTTTTTCAGGTCGTGATTGTGCGTCAGCGCTTCGCTGATGAGTTGTTGCAGCTGCGGATCGCGGAAGTATTCGCGCCAGCCGAGGGTGTCGGCGGTGGGAGCGGCAGCATTGCCCTGTTCGCTGATGGCGACTTCCATCCAGTTTTGCGGCAGGGCGACGTCGGGCTGTTCGTAGTTGGGAGCGAGGGAGCAGCCCGCCAGCCACAAGGCCAGCGGGATGGGTTTTAGCAGGTGTTTCATGGTGCAATCCTTGTTCATCAGTAGGGGTTGTCTTCGCGGGTGGCGTATTTGTCGTGGACGCCGAGTTTGCCCGGGAAGAGTTTGCGGACGAGGACGAAGAAGATGGGGATCATGACGAGGCCGAGGAAGGTGCCGATGCTCATTCCCCAGAAGACGCTGGTGCCGATGGCGCGCTGGCTCGCCGAGCTGGCGCCGCTGGCGAAGTAGAGCGGGACGACGCCGAGGATGAAGGCGAGCGAGGTCATCACGATGGGGCGGAAGCGCAGATGCGCCGCTTGTAATGCCGCCTGGATGCGGGTTTTGCCGCCTTCTTGCAGGTCTTTGGCGAACTCGATGATGA
>CAURDG010000156.1:0-4278 GCA_963523555.1 uncultured Cardiobacterium sp. | reverse complement strand
AGTAGGCCATAATCATTCTCCTGTATGAAAAAATAAACATCTTAGCTATAAACACGGAGCTCATGAACTGCCGCCAAGCGGGATAAACACTGGGTCCATGAGCGGCCGCCAAGCGGGATAAATGCTGGGTTCCCGAACGGCCGCCAAGCGGGATAAATGCTGGGCTCCTGAACTGCCGCTTCCCACTTGCCCCTACCCTTCTCATAAACCCAGCATTTATAGTTAAACATCTAAAAAATCGTAACGGCGTTGCGTCGCCTTGCCGTACTACCTGTACTGTCTGCGGCGACGCGCCTTGTTACGCTTTTTTATCTATTCAACTATATCCCGCTTGGCACCTGCCCTGCCCTTCTTGCAAATGCTGGTTTGCTTCCGCTTGTTCATAGGCTCTATCTATCGCAATGCTTGTAACTCGCTACGAAAACGGAAAGCCCTCATCTGGTTTCAGGCTGGAACGATCTGCGTCGCAAAGGCAGATTTGGCCTCGCCTTTATCAAAAGGCGCGCTGCCCTATCACCGGGAGCCGGGCCACTGTCGTCGAATTCGACCAAACCAGAGTGCGTCGGGCTTTACTGGGGGTTAGTCGTCCAGCTGCGGGTTGTCACAGAGGTCGGAAATCAGGCAGGCGGTGCAGCGCGGTTTGCGCGCGATACAGATGTAGCGTCCGTGCAGGATGAGCCAGTGGTGCGCGTCCAGCAGGTATTCGGGCGGGACACGCTGCATCAGGCTGTCTTCGACGGCGCGCACGTTTTTGCCCGGCGCGATGCCGGTGCGGTTGGCGACGCGGAAGATGTGGGTATCAACCGCCATCACGGGTTGGCGGTAGGCGGTATTGAGGATGACGTTGGCGGTTTTGCGCCCGACGCCAGGCAGTTTTTCCAGTGCGGCGCGGTCGGCGGGGACTTCACCGTGGTAGTCGTCGATGAGGATTTGGCAGGTTTTGAGGATGTTCGCCGCTTTGCTGTTGTAGAGGCCGATGGTTTTGATGTATTCCTTCAGGCCGTCTTCACCGAGGGCAAGGATGGCAGCGGGGGTGTTGGCAGCAGGGAAGAGGCGGCGCGTGGCTTTGTTCACGCCTTTGTCGGTCGCTTGTGCTGAGAGGATGACGGCGATGAGCAGTTCGAAGGTGCTGCTGTATTCGAGTTCGGTGGTCGGCTGCGGATTTTCTGCTTTGAAGCGGCGGAAGCATTCGGCGATAGCGGCGGGGGTCATGGTGTGGTCGTGAGTGGTATGGCGTCAGGCGGGTCAACCGCGCGCTTTTTGCCGCTGCGCCCAGGCGATGGCAGTCGTGATGGCGGCGCGCGCTTGCGGGCTGTTTCGCCAGCAGGTGCTGCCGGTGAGGTAGGCGCCGTGGGCGAGGATGCCGTCCACATCGGCTTCCGCGAGGGCGGGAATGTCATCCAGCCCCATTTGCGTGAGGCGCTGGATGATGGTTTTACCGATGCCTTTTTCGGCGAGCAGGCTTTTTTCTTGTTCTGGGGTGAAGGGCATCAGGAGACTCCGAAGAAGCGGCGGGTGTTGGCCAGGGTTTGCGCGGCAAGAGCGGCAGGGTCTTCGTCGCGGCAGCGCGCGACTTCGTGCAGGACCGCCGGCAGGTAGCGCGGTTCGTTAACGCGCGGTAGGGGGTTGAGGGTTTTCGGGGTGAGGTAGGGTGCGTCGGTTTCGAGCATGAGGCGGTCAGCGGGGATGTGGCGCACGGTGTCGCGTAGTTCGGCGCCGCGTTCGGGGTCGCAGATCCAGCCGGTGATGCCGATGTAGAGGCCGCGCTCTGTCATCGCTTCCATTTGCACGCGTGTGCCGGTGAAGCAGTGCCAGACGGCGCCGGCGAGTTCGGGCAGGGCGTCGCCAAGGATGGCGGCGAAGTCGGCGTAGGCGGCGCGTTCGTGCAGGAAGACGGGTTTTTGTACGGTTTTGGCGATGGCGAGCTGGTCGGTGAAGCAGCGGCGCTGGTTGTCGCGTCGCGCGAGGTTGCGGTGGTAATCCAGCCCCATTTCGCCAACGGCAACGCAGCGGGTTTCGCGGGCGAGGGTTTGCAGGAGCAGACGGTGCGCGGGGGCGTGCCAGTCGTCGGCATGGTGCGGGTGGTAACCGGCGGTGGCGTAGAGTTCGCTGTAGCGGTTGGCGAGTTCGAGCGCGGTCTGGTTGCTGGCGGCGTCGCTGCCGGTGATGATCTGTGCGATGACGCCTGCCTCTTGCGCCTCGGCAAGGATACGGTCGAGATGCGGCAAGAGGCGTTTGCTGGCGAGGTTGCAGCCGATATCGATAAGCTTCACAGGCGGATCAGCAGGTAAACGAAGGCGATGACGCAGAGGATGATGATGGCAAAGGTACCCCAGTGCTGCGGCGCGTTGCGCGAGCGTTCCACCAGGGTGCGGTAGCCGCCGCTTTTCACCATGCGGTAGGCGTAGTAGATGACGGCAGCGGCGACAACGATCAATCCGACTTTGTTCCAGTCCATACGGTATTTCCTCTGTAAAATGGGGCTTTCATTGTATCTGATTGGGGGTTCCCATGCCGTTTGTGGACGCTTCGCCCGTAGGGCAGCATTTTATGAATTTTTCCCGGCCTCTTGCGCTGTCGCTGGTCGCGCGCGAGGGTGATTTATTGTCGTTTTTGCTGGTGTACGGCTTCGGCGAGTACCGCTTTACGGCGGATACGGCGCGCCACGATTGTCTGCGCGATATGCAGGCGATGCTGGATACGCTTGCGGGTGGCGGCGATTGTGCCGAGGCGCTGTTTGTCGATGATGCCGGGCAGGTACGCCTGCTGGTGCAGGGTGGCGGCGATGTGCTGACCTTTGCCTGCTATGCCGATGGCGAGCTGCTGCCGTGGTTACAGGGCGAGGCCGGGCGCAAGGCGTTTACCGCCATACTGCGCGCGTTGCTGGTGTGAGGATGACGATGGCAACTTCCTGGCAGCGCGGTATCGCGATTCTCACGGGGATTTATGTGTCCCGGATGTTGGGGCTGTTTATGGTCTTCCCCGTCTTTTCCCTCTACGCCAGCGAGCTTGCCGGCGCGAACAAGACCTTGGTCGGCGTCGCGCTCGGCATTTACGGCCTCAGCCAGGGCTTGCTGCAACTGCCCTGCGGCTGGCTGTCGGACCGTTTCGGGCGCAAACCGGTCATTGCCGCTGGATTGCTTTTGTTCGTCGCGGGCAGCCTGCTCGCGGCGACGGCGACGACCATCACCATGATGATTGCCGCCCGCGCAGTGCAGGGCATGGGCGCAATTGCCGCCGTCACCCTGGCCTATGCGACCGACATCACTCCCAGCGAAAAACTCGGCAAAGTGATGGCCATCCTCGGCGGCAGCATCGGCATGGCCTTCGTGCTGTCGCTGATTATCGGGCCGCTGGTTGCCGCCTGGATTGGCGTTGCCGGACTCTTTTACCTGATCGCGCTGATAGCAGGCCTTGCCCTCGTCGCCAGCCTGCGTTTGCCACCTGTCCCCATCCGACCGCAAACCGCTGCCACAGGGCATTACGACAAACGCCAACTGATGCAGGCCGCTGCCGCCATCTTCTTCCTGCACGGTGTCTTCACCGCCACCTTCCTGGTCCTGCCGCCGCTACTGGTGGACGCAGGCATCGCCAAAGCCAACCACTGGTGGCTGTATCTGCCGGCCAACCTCGTCGCCCTCTGCTTCATGCGCGTCAAAGCGACACCACACCCGCTCAACTTCGGCATCAGCTACCTGCTGCTTGCCGTTGGTACCGGCCTGCTCGCCATGCCGTTTGGCACGTGGTGGCTGCTATTTGCCCTTAGCATCTACTTCATCGCCTTCTACCGCCTCGAAACCGGCCTGCCGCACTGGGTGGCGCATATCGCCTCGCCCGATGCGCGTGGCCGGGCGATGGGCCTCTATTCCAGTGCCCAATTCCTCGGCAGTTTCTGCGGCGGGGCAGTGGCGGGTCGCCTGTGGCACAACCTGCCACCGGCGACCGTCTTGCTGCCACTCGTCGCCGCCTGCGCCTGCGCCGCGCTCCTTTTGCTGAAAATAGGCAAAACGACTACACTACGCGCCGCAACGCACAGCGACTCTTAACCTTTAACATATTGAAACAGGACAAAAAAATGGCAGGCGTCAACAAAGTCATCATCATCGGAAACCTCGGCAACGACCCGGATATGCGTTACATGCCCAGCGGCGAAGCCGTAGCGAACCTCTCCATCGCGACCTCAGAAACCTGGACCGACCGCAACACCGGCGAAAAACGCGAAAAAACCGAATGGCACCGCGTCGTCGCCTTCCGCAAACTGGCGGAAATCATCGGCCA
>CAURDG010000155.1:0-4310 GCA_963523555.1 uncultured Cardiobacterium sp. | reverse complement strand
CGGGATAAATGCTGGGCTCGCGCCAAGCGGCGAAAACACTGGGTTCGCCAAGCGGCGAAAACACTGGGTTCGCCAGGCGGCGTAAATACTGGGCTCGTCAAGCGGCGAAAACACTGGGCTCGTCAAGCGGCGAAAACACTGGGCCCGTCAAGCGGGATAAAACCTGGGCCCGCCAAGCGGCGTAAATACTGGGCTCGTCGAGCGGCGTAAATACTGGGTTCGCCGCCAAGCGGGATAAATGCTGGATTCGCCAAGCGGGATAAATGTGGGGCCAGCGTACAGCTACACTTCAGGCAATCTGCTGCATGAAATGCCTGTGCGAGTAGCAGGCGTACAGGCTTTCTATTCATTCATTACTGCCGCCTGCTGATGACGCAGGCCCTGATGCGCCCTAGTTACAGGCGGCAGCTTTTCTTGGCGCTTTATTCGCTGGCGATTTTTTTGTGGTCAGTCTGCCGCTCTTGCAGCAGGGCATTGATGGCATCCGTGCTTTCGCCGAGGGCGCTGAGTTTTTCGATACTGCTGTCATCACCAAGCAGGATGGCAGCGCGGTAGTGCTCTTTGCGCGTTTGCATGGCGGTGGCGTCGCCGCCGGTAGTCAGTGCGGCGATTCTCAGGTGGGCGTGGATGGCTTCCTGCGGTTCGGTGTCGTCAGTCACGGCGCGCAGGGCACTTTCATAGGTGGAACTTCTGCCCGAACTGGAACGTTACCGCTGGCCGGTCTTCCTCTACCGTCCGCAACGCAGCATCACCAGCCCGCGTGTCCTTGCGGTTTTCGGCTGGTTGACGGACATCATCGGCGGGATGTTCGGCGGGGATAATGCTGCGGGCAGGACGCCTCTTTTGTAATGAATGCTTTAATACGGGTTGTGGATGCAGATTTTCTGGCAAAGCAGCGATAATGCGCACTTTCCACGCTTTACTCTGAGGTCATCTATGAGCATTTATGAACTGAAACCCAAATTTCAACAGCTGCTGCGCCCGCTGGTGCGGCGGCTTTATGCGCGCGGGGTAACCGCCAATCAGGTCACGCTTTTTGCCTGTTTGATTTCCGTCTGCTTCGGTATCGGTTTTGCGCTGGCACCACATTGCGCCCGCGCCTTTATTTTGCTGCCGCTGTGGCTTTTTCTGCGCATGGCGCTGAATGCGGCGGATGGGATGCTGGCACGCGAGTTCGGGCAGAAATCCCGTCTCGGCGGTTATCTCAATGAATTGACCGATGTCATCGCTGATGCCGCGCTCTATCTGCCTTTTGCCCTGATTGCGCCGTTTGGCCCGCTGGTCATCGGTTGTTTTATTTTCTTCGCGGCGCTGACGGAATTTTGCGGTGTGCTGGGGCAGGTACATGGCAACAGCCGCCGCTATGATGGCCCGCTCGGCAAAAGCGACCGCGCCTTTGTCATCGGTGCACTGGCGCTGTGGTACGCACTGGCGGGGCAGTTGCCCGCGTGGATGCTGTGGCTGATGTGGGGTCTGGTCGCCCTGCTGGTTGCCACCTGTGTGCAGCGGGTGCGGCTGGGTTTGCGCGATTGAGCGATAGTCTGAGAGGCTGCATAGGCTACAATCCTCTCCGTTTTTCTCCCTTCCACAAGGATCCCCCATGAGCGAACAGCAAAAAACTTTTACCACCAGCGACGGCACGGCTCTTTTCTACCGCTACCGCCCCGCCAAAGACGGCAGCACGGACAAGGCCATCGTCCTTTTCCACCGGGGGCACGAGCATTCCGGTCGCCTAATGTTTGTCGCCGACGAGCTTGGTTTCGACGACTTTGCCTATTTCGCCTGGGATGCGCGTGGACACGGTCACAGCCCCGGCGTGCGCGGGGATTCGCCCAGCGTCGCCCGCTCCGTCGCCGATATTCAGGACTTCATGCAGCACATTGAGCGCGAATACGGCATCCGGCTGGAAAACATCGCCGTCATCGCACAAAGCGTCGGCGCGGTGCAAGTCGCCGCCTGGCTGCACGACTACGCCCCGCCGGTGCGCTGCGCCGTGCTCGCTTCGCCTGCGTTCAAGGTCAAGCTTTATGTTCCTTTCGCGCGTAGCGGCCTGCGCCTGCTCTACAAATTGCGCGGCAACTTCTTCGTCAACAGCTACGTCAAGGCGCACTATCTCACTCACAACAAGGCGCGGCAGGACGATTTCAACCGCGATCCGCTGATCGTTCGCCCTATCTCGGTGCGCATCCTGCTCGGCCTCTACGATACCGCCGACCGCGTCGTCGCCGATGCCCAGGCCATCACCACGCCGCTGCAACTCTTTATCTCTGGCGACGACTGGGTGGTGCACCACAAACCGCAACACGACTTCTACAACCACCTCGGCAGCCACATCAAAGAGCGCCACATCCTGCCCGGCTTCTATCACGACACCCTCGGCGAAGAACAGCGCGAGCTGGCCTTCGCGCCCATGCGCCGCTTCCTGCGCGAACGCTTCGCCGCACCGCCGCACAGTGTGGACGTAACGAATGCGCATCTCGCGAGCGCCAGCCGTATCGAGGCCGACGAACTCGCCACGCCGCTGCCGCGCTACTCGCCGCGCGGGCTGTATTGGGCGTTCTACCGCACCATGATGCGCCTCGGCGCGCGCTGGAGTGAAGGACTGCGCATCGGTCGCGATACCGGTTACGATTCCGGCAGCACCCTCGATTACGTCTATCGCAATACCCCGCAAGGCAAAAATGCCATCGGCCTCGCTTATGACCGCCACTACCTGAACGCCATCGGCTGGCGCGGCATCCGCGAGCGCAAAGTCAACATCGGCAAAGCCATTGCCGCTGCCTTCGGCTACCTGCGCGCGGCGGGCAAACCCGTCCACGTCCTCGACATCGCCTCCGGGCATGGCCGTTACGTGCTAGACGCGCTGACGGATAAAGTCAAACCCGACAGTGTCCGCCTGCGTGACTACAGCCCGATCAACGTCGCCGCCGGACGCGCGCTCATTCAGGAACGCGGCCTGCAAAACCTCGTCAGCTTCGACGAAGTCAATGCCTTCGACCGCGCCAACTACCAAAATCTGACCCCGCGCCCGACGCTCGGCATCGTCTCCGGCCTGCACGAACTCTTTGCCGACAACGACCTCATCCAAGAATCCCTCATGGGCTTTGGCGACGCCATCGAAAGCGGCGGCTACCTTATCTACACCGGCCAGCCCTGGCACCCGCAGCTGGAAATGATCGCCCGCGCGCTTACCAGCCACAAAGCCGGCAGCCCGGACTGGGTCATGCGCCGCCGCAGCCAGCAAGAAATGGACCAACTCGTCGCCAAAGCAGGTTTCCGCAAAATCCACCAATGGATCGACGAATACGGCATCTTCACCGTGAGCCTGGCCGTTAAAGCATGACCCCGGCCCAAGAGCGCCTGCTACGCCAGCGGCAAAACGCCCTGAACCGCCCGCAACGGGCGGTGTACTGGGCGGCGACACTGACCGTCAACCTCGCCGGTTGCGGCGCGCTACTGCTGGTCATGATGTGGCTGAACACACCACAAAACCCGACGCACCTGCCGCGCCTCCTCGCTTGTGCCGCCGTCCTCTTTACCCTCATCAACGCCGCGCCGCTGCAAGTGCACTGCGCGGGAAAATGGCGACAGCCGCGCCTCTTGCGCTGCGGCTGGGGCAACCTGCTGCTGCAAGCACTGCTGGTACTCACCTACACCCTGAGTGGCGGTACCCTGAATATCCCGCTCTATGCCTGGCTGATAGCCGCTATCGCCTCGCTGGCGATGCTGATTGGTGGTTGGTGGCTGCACCGGCAACTGCCGCGTAGTTAGGCAGCAGGCGTAAATCCAGGTTTTATCCCGCTTGGCGGCGTTTCATCGAATAAGGAAGCACCACCATGAACCGTTGGCAAAACATCCTCTATTGGCTATCCACCCTGACTATCATCATTGTCGGTTTCGGCGGTGCTGCCTTGGTTCTAATGATTCACCACGAAAGAAATCCCAGCTTCTGGTACGAATACCTGTTCCTTGCCCTCATCAACACTGCGCCACTGCAAGTATGGCTCGCTGCGCGCTGGCAACAACAGCGTCTGCTTAACAGCGGTCTGCTATGCCTGGTGCTGCAAGCTATTAACATCCTCTGCTGGGGCCTTATCATCGGGCCGGAAAATATCTTCATCTACCTGTGGCTTGCGTGCATCTTCATTTCGATCATCTTGTTGGGACTTAGTTGGTGGCAGTGTTGGAAACAATCGCGCAGTTGACCCGCTTGCATAAGCCCAGTATTTATCTCACTTGGCGTGGGTTCATTGAAATTAGACCTCTTGCGAAAATATTCATCCCATTGCATTAATCAGCCCCGCAATCAG
>CAURDG010000154.1:0-4322 GCA_963523555.1 uncultured Cardiobacterium sp. | reverse complement strand
CGAGGCCAGTATTTATCCCGCTTGGCGCGAGGCCAGTATTTATCCCGCTTGGCGGGCTTTCAGCCCCCTTTGCGTCCTGCCGGGAAGATGAGGCTTTTCGGGTCGCGGCGGATTTCTTCTTTGAGAACGCCGTAGAACTGGCGCAGTTCGGGAAAGCGGCTGTCGCGGGCGCGCAGGGCGATGCGCAGCGCCAGGTAGAAGCTGACCCAGAGGTTGACGAGGCCGATAGCGATGACGGCGAGGAGTCCCTGTATGAAGGCCCAAAAGCCTAGCGGTTGGCTGGCGGCGGCGTAGGCGAGGTTTGCCGAGGAGAAGGCGATGTGGCGGATGTCCAGCGGCAGTTCGAGGATTTTGCCGATCCACGGGGTGATGCCGAGCAGGAGGCCAAAGATGAAGTTGCTGGCCAGCGCGCCTAGGTGGTCGTGGATGAAGTCGGCGATGCGCGCGCGCATGTTTGCCGTGGTGATGCGGCGCAGTAGCGGGTTGACGCGCAGGCGTTCGCGCAGGCGCAGGTATTGGGCGCGGTTATCGTAGTAGCCGGCGATGATGCCGGAGCAGAAGAGCCACACGGCGGCGATGGCGGCGTAGAAGAGTGCAGCGGGCAGATTGAGGGCGTGCATTTGTTTGGCGGCGGTTTTGGCACTGAGCAGGGCGGTGCCGTTGTTCGCGGCGTAAGTCCAGCTGATGAGCGCGGCGACGCTCATGGCGATGGTGATGTTGCCGAGCACGGCGGCGGTTTGTGAGCGGTTTACGTCGATGAGCAGTTGGGCAATTTTCCGCGCCGCTGCCCGGCCACCGCTGCTTTTTTCCACGGCTTCGGCCATGCGTGCGGCGGTCATTGCCGGTTGTTTGGTGGCGACGGTGCAGTGGCAGAGGTAGATAAGGACGAAGCCAATGCCGTAGTCCAGGCTGGAGAGCAGGATGTAGGTGTTGTAGCTGATGTTGAGGGTGCCAAGATAGATTTTCAGCCCGGCCATCAGGGCAATGATAATCCCCGCGCCTGCCGCGCTGGCGAAGAGGCGGCCAAGGCTGCGCCAGTCGCGGGCGATGTAGTGTTCGCCGTGTGCGCTTTTGTGCTGGGTGATGGACTGGCTGAGGAGGTAGGCACTGCTGCGCCATAGGTGGCGGATGTTGCGACGACGCAGGCCGCTGTCGATGAGCTGGTTGATGAGTGCCAGCCAGCGCCGCGCTTCGTTTTCGCTGCTTTCGGCGGTGAGCACGGCCAGCAGCGCTTCGAGGCGGTCAAGGCTTTGGGTAAGGCGTTCTAATAGGTGTGCGGTTGCCAGCGAGCTGCCGGAGGCGACGGCACGGCTGCTCAGGTGGTGCAGTTGTTGCCGCGCCTGGTCGATGAGGACGCCCGCTTGGGCGAGGGTGTCTGCATCGGGACGGCTGTCCGGCTCGCTGCGCCAGTTGTCGATGAGTCGTGCCAGTTCGCGTTCAAGCGAGACGAAGGGTGAATCGATGTCGAGGAGGCGTTTGTCGAGACGGATAAGGTCAGGCGCAAGGTCTTCGGCACTGAGGCGGATAGCGAGCATTTCCAGCGCATAGGTGAGTTCGTCGCGCATGAGCAGGCGGGTGCGGCGGCTTTGTTCGGCGTCGGGGCTGAGGCGGGTGTAGAGGCCGACCCAGTGCAGCGGACTGATGGTGGCGAGCCATTCGAGGTCTTTGCTGCCGTTGAAGACGCTGTCGAGTACGTCTTGCAGCTGGCTTTCGTCAACCGGCAGCGGATTGATACGGTCATAGAGCAGGATGCGGGTTTCATGCAGGATGCCGGTGCGCGCGAAGATGCCGACGTTGACGAAGCTGGCATAGACGTGCAGCGCTTGTAGCCACTGATGCAGGGCGCGGCCGATGTGTTCGCGCGGGGCGTCGCGTTTTTCGAGGGCGCGGTTGAAGGTAAGCAGGCGGTCGTTGGCTTGTGCTACACCACCCTGACGCAGCCATTCGGCGAGGTAGCGCAGCATGGTCAGGGCTTTTTCCTCGGCGGCAAGCAAGGTGATGAGACCATCGGCATCGCAGGCGGTGATGGCGCGGCGTTCGCGCAGGGTGAGGGTTTTATCAGGCATGTTCTTGCTCCTCCTTCTATTTTTGGGGGGCGGCAATCTTAATGGAAGACCGCGTGGTTGTCAGGTGTGGCTATATTTTCTACTTGTTGATGCAGGTCAATCGCTGCATTTCGATACTTCTCTACAATTTTAAAAAAAATTCACTTTTTATCCACAACAAGCAAGAACAGGAGCGCATTATGCGAAAAACTTGGCTATCCCTCTCCGTCGCAGCATCCATGCTGGCTGCTGCCCCTCTCAGCTATGCCGCAGAAGGCGCCCCGCACACCGGCGGTATTGAAGGCTATAAAGTCGGCGTGCAAGCCGAAGGCCTCGACAAGCTGGAACGCGTCAAGCAGAAGCTCGTTGCCCCGCCTGGTGTACCAGAGCACACCCTCGAAGCACCGGCTAAACCGCGCATCGTCGAAGTGGAAATGACCATCCAGGAAAAAGAAATCGAGGTCGAACCGGGCGTGTTCATGTGGGCATTTGCGTTCGATGGCCATGTACCGGGTCCGATGATTGTCGTTCACCAAGATGATTACGTCGAACTCACCCTGAAAAACGATGCCAAGAACCAGCTCATTCACAATATTGACTTCCACGCTTCAACCGGCGCCCTCGGTGCAGGTGATTTGACTCACGTTGCACCGGGTCAGGAAGTTGTGTTGCGCTTCAAGGCAACCAAGCCGGGCGTGTTCATCTACCACTGCGCACCGGGCGGCGCGATGATTCCGTGGCACCTGGTGCACGGCATGAACGGCGCGATTCTCGTCATTCCGAAAGATGGCATTAAAGACAAGAACGGCAACAAGCTGACCTACGACAAGGCCTACTATATTGGCGAGCAGGATTTCTACATCCCGAAAGACGAAAAAGGCAACTACAAACGCTATGACAACCCGTCCGCCTCCTTTGCTGATGACAAGGCCGTAATGGATGGTCTGGTGCCGACCCATATCGTCTTCGGCGAAAGCAAAGGCTCGTTGGTTGGTGATAACGCCATGACCGCCAAAGTCGGCGAGACCGTGATGTTCTACCACTCACAAGCGAACCGTTACACCTACCCGCACATCATTGGCGGCCACGGTGAATACGTTTGGGAACGCGGCAACCTCGCCGACCCGCCGGCACAAGATCTGGAAACCTGGTCTATTGCTGCCGGATCTGCCGGGGCGGCGATGTACACCTTCAAGCAGCCGGGTACCTATGCCTACGTTAACCACAACCTGATCGAAGCGTTCAACCTTGGCGCCGCTGGTCATGTCCGCGTTGATGGCGAGTGGAACAACGACCTGATGGAGCAAGTCAAAGCGCCAGGCCCGATGGCGGGAGGTGAAGAGGCCAAAGCTCCTGCTGAACCGGCGAAAAAATAAGCCGCTCACAGCAAGCGAAAAGGAAGGCGTAAGCCTTCCTTTTTTGTTTCAAGGCGCGCAAGCGGCGTCACTACACGCCTCATAATATTGCGCAGTCAAACAGCGGCTATACAATAACTGCCCTTTGAACCACCGGAAATCCACATGGCCGAAGCACTCAACTTCCAAAACATGATCCTCACCCTGCAACGCTTTTGGGCGGAGCAGGGCTGCGTCCTCCTCCAGCCCTACGACATGGAAGTCGGTGCGGGGACCTTCCACACCGCCACCTTCCTGCGCGCCGTCGGCCCGGAACCGTGGAATGCCGCCTACGTCCAGCCTTCACGCCGCCCCACCGACGGCCGCTACGGTGACAACCCCAACCGCCTGCAACGCTACTACCAGTTCCAGGTCGTGATGAAACCCTCGCCACCGCGCTTCCAGGACCTCTACCTCGCTTCCATGCGCGCCATCGGCATCGACCCCGCCATCCACGACATGCGTTTCGTCGAAGACAACTGGGAATCGCCGACCCTCGGCGCCTGGGGTCTCGGCTGGGAAGTATGGGTGAACGGCATGGAAATCTCGCAATTCACCTACTTCCAGCAGGCGGGCGGCCTCGAATGCAAACCCGTCATGGGCGAACTCACCTACGGCCTCGAACGCATCGCCATGTACCTGCAAGACGTGGACAGCGTCTATGACCTTGTCTGGACCGAAACCCCGCAAGGTATCGTGCGCTACGGCGACGTGTACCAGCAAAACGAACGCGAACAATCCGCCTACAACTTCGAACACGCCGACGTGGCCGACCTGCTCGCCCAATTCGACGCCGCCGAAAAAATGGCACACAAACTCGCCGAACTTGGCCTGCCGCTGCCCGCCTACGAACAGGCGCTGAAAGCCTCGCACACCTTCAACC
>CAURDG010000153.1:0-4387 GCA_963523555.1 uncultured Cardiobacterium sp. | reverse complement strand
GGCGGTGCAGTTCTTTCCGGCGCGGGGTAATGGATGATGCGGCGGATGATTTTGTGCTGTCTCATGGTTTTTCTCCTTTCTGCCCGTGCAGGGGGCAACCGCTGCTTATCCAGTAGCCGTGATTCTCGCCGTCGCCCATGATTCCCCTGCCGTGTGCATTGTCCAGTACGGGACAGGTGCAGCCTTGTTTGATTGCGGCATCGCTTCCGGGGTTGGGTGTGGTCATGGCGTGCCTCTCATTTCATCGCAACCCGCATTTGCGGTTGCGCGGTTGGGTTGTGCGTTGTTGCATTTGGCGTTTTTCTTCTCATCGCTCATGTCTTGCTCCTGTAATTCGGTAGCCGCTTACGGCGGCAAGTCGGCATCGTCAGCGCGGGGAGGAGAGCCACGTAGGAGCAGTACCTGCGCCCGATGCTGCGGCGGTTTTTTCGGACACTCGCCGCTTGTCCGTCCTTTCAACTTAAGGTGTGAGTTATTCCCCTTCCAGCTGCTTTACTCCCTGCTTCAGTATTTCAAGCGCGCAGTCTTTGCAAACTACAGCTTTCTCCTGATATGGGATTTGGAGCTCTATATTTATTTGGTAGTCTTTCGTGCTGTCCATGAAATACCCGAATGTTTTTCTGATGCCGCTAAATACCTCGCCGCGTTCTATTCCCTCCCCGCATCTGTCGCAGGTGTAGGTGTAGATTTCCGTTTTCTGGATGCCCATCAGTCTTCCCCTATCGGGTAATGGCGCAGAGTTTTGATGGCGTCGTCTTCGCCTATCGGGTCAAATTCACCCACGAAAAAAGGAATCTCTATTCAGGTGTCGTCGCTGCATCCCCAGTAGCCTCTCTGCGTGTCGGGCTTGTCACGCCACGCCATTACTTCTCCGCCGCTGCCTGTAGCTACCCACTCGCAATCAGTCGGAATGGTGATTGTCTCGCCAAAGTATTCAACCTGCCGCAGCATAAGCGGGCGGTAATTTTTCAATTTCATTGCTGTACCTCGCGCAGGCTGTCGCGCCACACCCTTACGGCGAGCTTCGTGCTGCGCCAGCCTACCCTACACGCTTTGTCCGTACCCCCGGTTTTCCATTCGCCATCCGTGTCGTCTTCCATATCCGCTTCCGGTTTTTCTTTATATCCCCACGTCATGCCATCACTATCCATCGCGATAAACCTTACCCACGGCGGAATAACAAGCTCACTGCCGTAGTAATCGCGCACGAGGAAGCAGTCATCTTCGAGGTAATCGACCTTCTCCGCCTCAATATAGCGCATCGGTACCGGCGTCATCCTCGCTTTCAGCGCGTCAAGAAATTCCTTACCCGCCACATTCTCCACACCGGAATGCTTGCGGAATCCATCCCACTGGTCGTCGTTAAGCGCCGTATCGAATGGTAGAGCTTCCATGACATTACACAATGCTTTCTCTTGCAAGATAGCACCAGACTGCAACAACGCGTACTCCACGGCTATCTTGGTTTTAAGCGTAAGCATCCATTCCTGCCCATCCCCTTCGCAGTATGTCAGAGTGTCCCGCCAACTTTCATTTGATTCAAATATAGCCCTCGCCCTTGGGCGGCAGCCGGTGGAACCTTGCCAAATCCCATCGTCATCCACAGGAACCGGTTTATCATTGTAGGTAAAAACCACTCCATCACTGTCAGCAGCGAGATATGCCGCGTCATCATTAACGCGCAGGATGTCGCCGTAGAACAGGACGACTTTTAAATTGCTATGGATTTTCATAAATACCTCAGTTAGTTTGTGTTCAATAGCCGCTTATGGCGGCCAGTCGGCACCCACGCAGCACCAGGATTATCATCATGCTGCGGATACTGCGGCGGTTGTTTCATATGCACAGACACTCACCGCTTGTCTGCTTCCCTCTTGCCCAGCCGAGGTGAGTTTGTTTTTCACCAGTGTTCCGGCAGCTCTGTTTCGAAGATGTCGCGGATGGTATAAACGGCTATTTCGTAGGCGCGGTGTGCGCCTTCGTAATAGTCTTCGTAACGGTTGTGCGGGTCGATTTTGTCTCTGGCTTCGTCCGATTCTTTGGCTAAATACGCTTGCAGTTCCTTTATCTTGGCGATGAGTTGTTCCTTAGTAAACCGCTGTATTTTCTCGGTCTTGTATGGTGTTTTGAGTTTCATGTTTCCTCCATTATTCGCTGTCGGCAATACGTTGTATCCAGGCATCGTCCGGCGCATTCACAACCAGGCGGTTCCGATACGCCGCCTCTTCGTTTGGTTCAAAGAAGATTTGCCATGCTGCTTTGTCCAGCGGTTTGTCTTCGTTCAGCAGAGACATGCCTATGTGCCACATGCCAGCCCTGTTGTATTGGCCGGTGATCAGTACTCCTTCACCGCCGGGGCGCGACACGATGAACCCCCTTATAGAGCCTGCCCCGCTGTCGTCGTGGTCTATGTTGCTGATTCCGTATTCTCCGAAGGTGTCATCCGAGTAACCTTCAAAGATGTATTTTTACATAATTTCTGTATATGGAATTCAGAAGGGGATGTCGTCGTCGAAGCTGTCTTGCGTGGGCGGCGGGTTGCCGTCCTGCGGGTGCAGGGGCGGCTGCGGCCGCTGTTGTTGATAGCCCTGCTGTTGGTATCCGCCCTGGTCGTCGCGGCGGCTGTCGAGTAGCTGCACGCTGTCGGCGATGATTTCGGTGGTGTATCTGTCCACGCCGTTGTTGTCCGTCCATTTGCGCGTTTGCAGCTTGCCCTCTACGTAGAGTTTGCTGCCCTTGCGCGTGTACTGGCCGATGATTTCGGCGGTGCGGCGGTAGGCGACGACGCGGTGCCATTCGGTGCGTTCGCGCTTCTCACCTGTGTTTTTGTCGTTCCAGGTTTCGCTGGTGGCGATGGAGATGTTCGCGACCGGTTCGCCGTTGGGCATGTAGCGCATTTCCGGGTCGTTACCGAGGTGGCCGAGGATGATTACGAGGTTTACGCCTACCATTTATTTCCTCTCCTTGTCCAGTTCGGCGATGAGGGCGTCGCCAATGCGCACCGCCCATTCTGCGATTTGTGCGGCTCTCATATCCCAACCGATAAAGGCCAGGTTCATGGTTTCCAGCCTGGCAACGGGTAGCGCCAACACGGCGAAGTGTTCCCGCTTGGTCAGACCAGGCTCTAATTGGTACGGGTAAACCGTTTTGTCTGCTTTTGTCATTTCATGCTCCTGTGATTTTCCAGTAACTGCTGCCTGCCTTGCGGTAGGGTTCGAGGTCGATGCCCTGTAGCGCCGGGATTTTGCTGTAGTCCACGTTGCCTTTTCTTTCGGTGCGGGTCAGGGTGATGCCGCCACCCGTCAGGATTTTTTGGCCGCTCGCTTCGCCCAATGCTTCGAGGTGTTGCCGCGCCGCTTTTTCGGCTTCTTCGATTTCTGCCTGTTGTGCCTTGATGGCACGCCATGCGACGGCGGCTTCGAGAAAGGCGGTGTCTTCGCGGTTTGGGGCGTAGGCGGCGAGGTCGGCGGTGAATTGTTTCCAGCCCGCGAGGAGGCGCACGAACCATTCGGGGTCGGGTTTGATTTCGGCGATGGCGAGGCGCTCCGCCGTGCCGTCCGAGACGCAGAAGAGACACCGCGCCGCGCCCGATACCAGCAGTTGCTGTTGTACCTGTGCCATGTCGTGCTCCGCCACTTCGCCGCGCGCCGCCATTTCAAAGCGTTTGCGGCTGGCATTGCTGTTGCGCAGCAGTTTGTGTTCTACGATGGTTTGCTGGTCGTAGGTGATGCCGTCGAAGCTGGCGGCGATGTGGTTGTCGGTTTCGCCGACGAGGTTGTACAGCGGCTCGCCCACGCGCGCCTCAAGCTCCGGCATAATGGCCGCTTCTGCCGCGTGGCCTGCGGCAAAGAGTTGTTGCAGCCAGTCGCTCACCGGCGCGCTTTTGCCCGTGGCTTTTTCGTGCAGCAGCGCATCGCGGCTTTTGTAGGGGCTGATGTCCAGCATGGCGGCGGCATCGGATGCGCCATAGACGCCAGCGCGCCATTCCTGCCATGCCTGGCTATTTTGTTCGTAGTCGATGATTATCATGCGGCCGCCTCAAAGCGCGCGGCGGCTTTGTTGTAGGCGAGGTTGAGGGCTTGGGCTTTTCGGTTCAGGACGGTTTTCAGGCGGCGGATGGCGTCCGGCGGCAGTTGCAGCGCGTTGATTTGTGCCACCGCGTCATTGACCATCGCCGCGTTTTCGAGGCCTGCGATGTCTTGCAGCCATTGTTGTTCCAGCGGGCTGGTCGGTGTGGCGGCGGGTTTCTGCGCCTGATGCGCCGGGTCGCGGTTGTCCATCGCGTCAGCATCGGCACCGCCGTCAATGGCAAAGAGGCCGCAGAGGGCATACTTGCGCGCGTAGGAGGATGCCATGCCGGTGATTTGGCTTTCGTCCATGCCCTTCT
>CAURDG010000152.1:0-4458 GCA_963523555.1 uncultured Cardiobacterium sp. | reverse complement strand
GCCTACTTCTTCCGCCTGATGCAGGCGATGCTGGACGCAGGCGAGCGCTACGGCTTCGAGCGTGACGAACTCTACGACATCATCACCTGGACAGCCGTCGGCGCGGGTACCCTCGCCCTGGATAACGACCATACCCCGCCCGAATTTGCCGACTACTGCCAAAAAATTGCCGTCCCGGGCGGCACCACTGAAGCGGCGCTTGCCGTTTTCGACCGTGCCAAACTCGATACCATTGTGGACGATGCCATGACTGCCGTCGCCGCCCGCAGCCGCGCCATTGCCGACGAACTCACCAAAGACTGGTAAACCCATGCAAAATATCCTTATCTTCATCAGCAAACTCCTCATCGCCCTCTTCCTTATCCGCTTCCACGCCAACCTCTACCACCTAGGCTTCAATCCACTGGCGCAGCAGTTAAACCGTCACACCGACCCACTGGTGCTGCCCTTCCGCAAACTTCTGCCACCCTCGCGTTACGACTTTGGCGCACTTGCCGTTGCCGGCATCATCGCCCTGGCCATCTCCCTCGTCTTCACCGCTGCGATACACGCCGCCTTCGGCGTCTTCATCGCCCTGTTCCTCACCCTCATCATCAACACCTGGCTGAACACCATCTTCTACGCCATCCTCATCATCGTCATCGGTTCCTGGCTGCAAACCGACCCACGCCAGCCGGTGATGCAAATCGCCCTCGCCTGCACTGACTGGCTCATGGCGCCACTACGCCGCATCATCCCACCCATTGGCATGATTGACTTCACCCCGATGGCGGCGCTTTTCGTCCTCTATCTCGCACAAAGCGGCATCAACCGGCTCCTCCTCGGCGGACTTATCAGCTGATGGCTGCCGCACACTGGCAGGCGGATACCCTCATCCTTGCCGTGAAAATCACCGCTCGCGCCAGCCGCGACCAATACCAGGGCATCCATGACGACCGCCACAAAATCGCCATTACTACCGCCCCCGAAGACGGTAAAGCCAACGCCTACCTCTGCCGCTGGCTAGCCGAACAATTCGGCGTGAGCAAACGCGCCGTAAACGTGCAAAGCGGCGAACGCAGCCCGTTAAAAATCCTTGCCATCACCGCGCCGCAAAAACTTCCTGCCGACTGGCAACTACCCGCCCAACCCTGACATATGCAATCCCCCTACACCTACCAAGTCCTCGTTATTGGCGGCGGACACGCCGGCGTCGAAGCTGCCTGTGCCGCCGCACGCATGGGTGTGCGCACCCTGCTCCTCACCCATAACATCGAAACCATCGGGCAAATGAGCTGCAACCCTGCCATCGGCGGCATCGGCAAAGGCCACCTCGTCAAAGAAATAGACGCCCTCGGCGGCATCATGGCACGCGCTGCCGATCGTGCCGGCATCCAGTGGCGCATCCTGAACCACCGCAAAGGTCCCGCTGTGCGCGCCACCCGCGCCCAGGCTGACCGCAACCTCTACAAAAGCGCCGTGCGTGAAATGGTAGAGAACCAGCCTAACCTCGACATCTTCCAGGCGGCTGTTACCGACCTCATCATCGAGAACGGGCGCATATGCGGCGTGCGCACCCAACAACAAATTGACTACCGCGCCGAAGCGACCATCCTCACCACCGGCACCTTTCTCGGCGGCAAAATCCATATCGGCCTGAACAACTTCCCCGGTGGCCGTGCCGGCGATCCACCTGCGAACGAACTCGCCGCCCGCCTGCATGACCTGCCGTTCAACCTCGCGCGCATGAAAACCGGCACCCCGCCGCGCCTTGATGCACGCACCGTCGATTACAGCCGCATGGAAGTCCAGCCCGGCGATACCCCCGTGCCCGTCTTTTCCTACCTTGGCAGTGCCAGCGAACACCCGCGCCAAGTCAACTGCCACATTACCCGCACCAACGAACGCACCCACGACATCATCCGCGCCTACATCGACCAGGCGCCCATGTACGCCGGCGTCATCAAAGACGCCTACGGCCCGCGCTACTGCCCGTCCATCGAAGACAAAATCATGCGCTTCGCCGATAAAACCAGCCACCAAATTTTCATCGAACCCGAAAGCCTCACCACTGGCGAACTCTACCCGAACGGCGTCTCCACCAGCCTGCCCTTTGAAGCGCAAATTGCCTATATCAACAGCATCGCCGGCCTCGAACACGCGCGCATCACCCGCCCCGGCTACGCCATCGAATACGACTTCTTCGACCCGCAAGACCTCGAACACACCCTGGAAAGCCGCCACATCCAGAACCTCTACCTCGCCGGACAAATCAACGGCACCACCGGCTACGAAGAAGCGGGGGCCCAGGGCCTGCTTGCCGGTATCAACGCCGCCCTGCGCGTGCAGAACCGCGAACCCTGGTACCCCGAACGCGAAGAAGCCTACCTCGGCGTCCTCATTGACGATCTCATCACCCAGGGCACACGCGAACCCTACCGCATGTTCACCAGCCGTGCCGAACACCGCCTGCTCCTGCGCGAAGACAACGCCGACGCCCGCCTCACACCCACTGGCTACCGCCTCGGCTGCGTGGACGAACACCGCTACAGCCACTACCGCCGCAAAGAAGACGCCGTTGCCCGCGAACAAGAGCGCCTGCGCCACACCCACATCAGCCCGGCGCACCTTGCGGGCATCAGCCAGAAAACCAGCGCCGCCGAACTGCTGAAACGCCCCGAACACGACTACGCCCAACTCGCGGCCCTGCCCGGCTTTGATGCCCCGCCGCTGGACGATGCCGTCATCGAACAAATTGACATCGCCGCCAAATACGCGGGCTACATCGAACGCCAACAACACGAAGTCGAAAAACTCAAAAACAACCGTGCGCACAAACTGCCACGCCCCTGCGACTACCGCGCCATCCACGGTCTTTCGGCGGAAGTCGCGGAAAAACTGGATAAAATCCAGCCGGAAAACCTCGATCAGGCCGCGCGCATCCCCGGCGTTACCCCGGCAGCGCTATCCATCCTCCTCATCCACCTCAAAAAACACCCGCAACCCAAATAAGGAACCCTCATGGCTATCAACGCAATCAAAGACCTCATCTTCGGCAACAGCGCGCCTGTACTCAACTGGCAAAAACTGAAAAGCCGCAACAACAAACACATGTCGGAACTCTACCGCACCGCCGTCCCCGGCGGCTGGCTCATCAGCCAGAGCGGAATCGGCGGCCTCGTCTTCCTCCCCGACCCCGACCACGAATGGGACGGCCACTCGCTGAAAACGAACAGCTACCTCGACGAAGAAGAAGACGGCACCGATAACTAAATTCACCGACAACCACGCATAAAAAAGCCACCGTTCGCGGTGGCTTTTAATTTCCGGGAATCCAGCATTCATCCCGCTTGCCAGCTATTCCCCCGAACGGAACGGGCGCGGAAAATAAATAGCCGAATCGCGTTGCGCCAAGCGATAGCCCATCGCGTTACGACCAAAACCGCCCTTGATCATGCCGTCTTCTACCAAAAGCCCTGCATCCAGCGTTCGCTTGCGGAAGGCGCTTTTATCCAGAGGGCGGCCAAGAATCACTTCATAGACCCGCTGTAACTGCGGCAACGTAAACGGTTCGGGTAACAAAAATGCAGGTAACGAAGTGTATTCTGCCTTGCTACGTAGGCGCGACAGGGCAGCACGCAAAATATCGCTGTGGTCGAAGGCAAGGGGTTGCATACAGGCCACATCAGCAAGCGGCCATAGGGCGGCATCGGGTGATGGCGGCACCAGGGCGAAATAAACATGCGTTGCCGTCCAGCCACGTGGGTCACGGGAGGCGCTGCCCCAACTACCCAGCTGTTCCAAAAATGGCGCAGAAAAGCCCGTCTTCTCGCGCAACTTGCGCAGCGCACAATCATGGAGCGTGGCATCACGCTCAATATCAATATAACCACCAGGCAGACAGGGCGTCGCAGGATATGGCTCACTGGGATCGGGAGGACGGCGGGTAAGCAGTACACGCAAAGCCCCATCCGCGACAGTAAAAATGACGATCTCAACCGTGGTATACGGCTGCGGAAAAACGGTTGGATTCATAGCGGGCTAACGGGAAACATGGAGGTGACATCATACAACCGTAGCGATAGCAAGCGCGGTAAATACTAGCCCTGCCAAACGGCGAAAACACTGGGCCCGCCAAGCGGCGTCAATACTCGCCCCGCCAAGCGGCGTAAACACTGGGCCCGCCAAGCGGCGTCAATACTCGCCCCGCCAAGTGGCGTCAATACTGAGTCCGCCAAGCGGCGTAAACACTGGGCCTGCCAAGCGGCGTAAACACTGGGCCCGCCAAGCGGCGTAAACACTGGGCCCGCCAAGCGGCGTAAACACTGGGCCTGCCAAGCGGCGTAAACACTGGGCCTGCCAAGCGGCGCAAACACTGGGCCCGTCAAGCAGCGTCAATACTGGGCCCGTCAAGCAGCGTCAATACTGGGCCCGCCAAGCGGCGTAAACACTGGGCCTGCCAAGCGGCGTAAACACTGG
>CAURDG010000151.1:0-4497 GCA_963523555.1 uncultured Cardiobacterium sp. | reverse complement strand
TTTATCCCGCTTGGCGGCTACCCACAAACCCAGCATTTATCCCGCTTGGCGGCTGTTCGCGAGCCCAGCATTCATCCCGCTTGGCGGCTGCCCACGAACCCAGCCTTTATCCCGCTTGGCGGCTACCCACAAACCCAGCATTTATCCCGCTTGGCGGCTGTTCGCGAGCCCAGCATTCATCCCGCTTGGCGGCTGCCCACGAACCCAGCCTTTATCCCGCTTGGCGGCTACCCACAAACCCAGCATTTATCCCGCTTGGCGGCTGCCCACGAACCCAGCATTTATCCCGCTTAGCGGCCGCCCGCAAACCCAGCCTTTATCCCGCTTGGCGGCTGCCCACGAACCCAGCTTTTATCCCGCTTGGCGGCTGCCCGTGAGCCCAGCATTTACCCCGCTTGGCGGCGTTCCAGCAGTACGCCGCTTTCGATATGCGGAGTGAAGGGGAATTGATCGAAGAGGGCGCAGGCGCTGATGCGGTGCGTAGCGTCCAGCACGGCGAGATTGGCAGCGAGGGTTTCCGGGTTGCAGGAGATGTAGAGGATGCGCGGAAAGCGGGCGAGCAGGGCGAGGGTGGCGTCATCAATGCCCGCGCGCGGCGGGTCAACAAAGACGGTGTCGAAGTCGTAGGTGGCAAGCGCAATGCCGTCCTGCTGCAAGCGGCGGAAGGGGCGCTCGCCGCGCATCGCCTCGCTCAGTTCTGCCGCCGAAAGGCGGGCGACGGCAATGTTGGTGCAGTCATTCAGAAGGAGGTTTTCGCGCAGGGCACGGATGCCGCTCTTGCTCACTTCGGTGGCAAGTACGCGGCGGTAACGCTTCGCAAGCGGCAGGGTGAAGTTGCCGTTGCCGCAGTAGAGTTCGAGCAGGTCGGCGACCGGATTGCCCGCCTGCTGGCAGGCCCAGGCGAGCATTTGCGCACAGACGGCGGCGTTTGGCTGGCTGAAGCTGTTTTCGTATTGGCGGTAGTGGAAATCCTGCCCGCCGACATGGAAGGTTTCCTGCACGAAGTCGCGGCCGAGGATGATTTTCTGTTTGCGGGCGCGGCCGATAAGGCTGACGCCGAGCGCGGCGGCAAGTGTTTGTGCTTCTGCCTGCCAGGCGTCATCCAGCGGGCGGTGATAGACGAGGCTGACCATGACCTCGCCCGTTTGCGCGGCGTGAAATTCGGCCTGAAAGAGACGGTAGCGCAGGACAGGACGCTCGCGGATGGCGGCCATGAGCGGCGTCATCAGGCGGTTGATAGCATCGCAGGCAGGCGGGAAATTGTCGCAGCGGACGCGTTCTCCGGCGGCATTGGTCATGGCAAAGTAGCAGTCATCCCCATCATGCCAGACGCGAAATTCCGCGCGCATCCGGTAGCCCGTTGGCGGCGAGGGATATACGGCAGACGGCGGGGCGGCGAAAGGGGCGAGCAGGGCGGCAAGACGCGCGGTTTTTTCGGCTAACTGGCTTTGGTATGCTGGCATGCGGTTCTTTTCAGGGAGTCTTTGATGCTGAACATTGTATGTTATGTGGGTATTTTCAGCCTGCTTGCCAGCGGGTGCAGTGCGCCAGAACCCATCCACCCACCGCTTACCGCCGAGGCTTCGGCACAACAGGCGTTTATTGAGTTTGCCGAGAAATCTGCCGAGCCGCCGGCGCGCAATGTGCTGTTCACCCTGCGGCAGATGGTGCAAAACCGCGAGATCGTGCGCGGCGGTTGCTGGGATTATCTGCATGCGGGCTTCAACCGCGCCGGTATTCCCGCCAAGCGGCGACAGACGCTATTTTCCGGCACACTGCGCGGTGGGCCGTATGCGCCGGCGGAGCTGTTGGAGCCGGGCGACTGGCTGTATTACGTCAACCATTCGTATAACGACATCGAGCACAGCGGTGTGTTTATCGGCTGGACGGATTATGAGCGGCGGCAGGGGTTGATTTTGAGCTACGCCGGAGAGGGACGGGGCGAGCCGGGACGCTATAAGGTCTATGATTTATCGCATGTGTATCAGGTGACGCGGCCGCGTTGATGGATGATAGTTTGTGAATGCTGAATGAAAAGTTAGAATATCACCCGTCCTATAATTCTGATGGATTAAGGATATCTTTTTGTCTTTATTATTTATAAGGAGTTTTCTATGTCGCAAAATCAGATTGGCCCAGAATTGGCACCGCATAAGACTTTTATTATGGTGATTTATATTCTGTATATAGCCAGTTTCGTGGTGCCGTTTGCCTCTATCGCTGGTGTCATTATGGCCTATGTTAAACGTGGCGAAGTCACAGGGACGCTTTATGGCGATCACCTGAGTTATTTGATTAAGACTTTCTGGATGGCATTGATTGGTGGTATTGTCGGAGCATTGCTGTTATTCATTGTTATCGGCTATTTTGTATTGCTTGCGGCGGGGATTCTCTTCCTGGTGCGCTCAATATATGGGTTGATTAAATTCTCGAATAATGAACCCGTTGATCCCGCCAGCTGGCTGATTTAAGCCCCAATAAATAAGAAAGCCCCTTTCTTGCGGAAAGGGGCTTTTTTATGGCCGGCATTCACGCCTTCCAGTACCTACTGCCGATTTGGCTGTGCCATAGCCACCCAAGCGCAGAAAGGCAGGGCGCGGAAGCACGGCGTGATGTCGCTGAAGCCGGCGCGGTGCAGGCGCTCTTCTACTGTGGCGTAGCGGTCGGTCTGCATGACGTGTTCCAGCGATTCGCGTTTTTGCGCGATGGCCAGTTGCGAGTAGCCCTGTGAGGCTTTGAAGGCTTCATGCCAGAGGCGCAGGCGGTCATCATCCGGGCGGGTTTTTTCCGCAAGCAGCAGCGCGCCGCCGGGGCGCAGGGCGCGGCGGATACGGGCAAGCAGGGCATCGCGTGCTTGCGGCGGGATGAATTGCAGGGTGAAGGTCATGAGGACGAGGTCGGCGGGGGCGAGTTCAAGTGTGGTGATGTCCGCCTGTTCGACGCGGATGTTGGCGATGCCGGCTCCCGCGACGTAAGCAGCGAGGCGGTCAGCCATCGCCGCTGAATTGTCCACGGCGATGATGGCGGCGTCTGCCGTCATCTGCTGTTGCAGGGCGATACTGGCGCCGCCGAGGGCGCAGCCGAGGTCGTACACCCGCCCGCCCGGCGGCACGATGCTTGCGCCGATGACGGCAAAGAGTTGCAGCAGCGTTGCATAGCCCGGCACGGAGCGGTGGATCATGTCGGGGAAGACAGCAGCGGTGCGTTCGTCAAAGCGGAAATCGACGACCGCCTGCGGGCGGTCGTAGAGGTCGTCGCGGTTGTAGCCGCTCATCAGAGGACGGCCTTCGCCGACATGTCGGCATGGAAGGAGGATCGCACCATCGGCCCGGAGGCGACGTGGGTAAAACCCATTTTCAGGCCTTCGTCGGTGAAGATCTGGAATTCTTCCGGCGTGTAGTAGCGCTTGACCGGCAGGTGGTGTACCGAGGGTTGCAGATACTGGCCAACGGTCAGCATCTGCACGTCGTGGCGGCGCAGGTCTTCCATCACGGCGAGGATTTCCTCCACTTCTTCGCCGAGTCCGACCATCAGCCCCGATTTGGTGATGACGGGTTTGTTGCTCACTTTTTTGTATGCGCGCAAAAGTTCCAGTGAGTGCTCGTAATTCGCGCCGGGGCGCACTTCTTCGTACAGCCGTTCAACGGTTTCGAGGTTGTGATTGAAGATGTCCGGCGGGGTGTGGCGCAGGATTTCGAGGGCTTTTTCCATGCGGCCGCGAAAGTCAGGGGTGAGAATTTCCACGGTCATGCGCGGCGCCTGGCGGCGGATTTCGCGCACGCAGGCGGCAAAGTGTGCCGCGCCGCCGTCAAGCAGGTCATCGCGGTCCACCGAGGTGATGACGACGTGGTGCAGGCCGAGGTTACGCACGGTTTCGGCGAGGTGGATGGGCTCCATCGCATCCAGCGGGTTGGGGCGGCCATGGCCGACATCGCAGAACGGGCAGCGGCGCGTGCAGATGTCGCCCATGATCATGAACGAGGCCGTGCTGTGGCGGAAGCATTCGCCGATGTTCGGGCAGGAGGCTTCTTCGCAGACGCTGTGCAGTTTCTGCTCGCGCATCAGCGCTTTCATCCGCTGCACTTCTTCACCGCCGGGGAATTGGGCGCGTATCCAGCGCGGCTTGCGCAGGCGTTCTTCGCCAATGTGATCGGTGTTTTCCGCAACCTGACGGATTTTTTCCGCGCCTTTTTTCTTGACGCCCATGGCCTTCGGTTTGAAGACGACCGGTTCTGTCTGCTCGTTGTCGCTCATGAGAAATGTCCCGTATTAAGTGTTGTTGATGTGGCTTATTTTAACGCAGCCAGAGGATTCCTTGTCCCGCATATGGGCAAGGGCCGCGATAGCATTCGCTAAATCATCATGCATTCACGCATAACCACACAAAAATCACACACAGCGCTATAATTCCGTCACCGCTTCACAGGGAGATTCTCATGGTTCACCTCATCCTCGTCTCGCACCATCCCGCACTCGCGGAAGCGCTGGCCGAACTCG
>CAURDG010000150.1:0-4518 GCA_963523555.1 uncultured Cardiobacterium sp. | reverse complement strand
CGGTTGGCTGATGTGAATGCCCTGCTGTTTTGGTTCTTTATCCTTGTTACTCTTTGTTAGCGATTTGACTATACATCTTGAAGAAATCCAGTATTCATCCTGCTTAATGACACTAACCCCATAAAAAAGCCCTTCCGTGTGGAAGGGCTTGGTGCTGTGGAGAATTAGTAGCAGACGTTGTTGGTACTGCCCATGCGGATGAAGATTGGCTGGGAAATGCCACTGAGCGGGATGTCTGGCAGGGGTTGCATATGTTGCAGGTCGTATCTGCCAAGCAGCGGTTTGTATTGCCGCCCGTAGATGACGGTTTTGCTATCGCCGCTGATCCACATATCGAGCACGTCTTCGTCGTAGCCAAAATCAAGCTGGGTGCGTTGGCTGAGATCGGCGAAGGGGTGGATACTGAGGTGGCGGTCGCCGCCGACGACAAGGTAGCGGTCCAGCCAGCCGGTGCGAAAAACGCGCGGACGGTAGCCGAGGTCGAGGCGCTGCGGTTCGTCACTCTTGTCGGGTTCGTAGATGAGCAGGCGCCCGCTGGTGTCGCCGAAGATGACGTGGCGCATGCCGTTATCGATAAAGGGCTCCAGGAGCGGTTCGTTCAGTTTGCGCGATTTGTACATCGGCCCGGTTTTGATAATTTTGCCGCTGTCGGCGAAGTAGATGATGCCTTCGTCGGCGTAGTAGGTGTTAAAGGCGATGAGGCGGTCTTCAAAGCTTGGTGCGCCGCGTCCCAGGCCACGCGTTTCGCCGATGTCGATGGTTTGCCAGCCCGCCTCCGGGTTCAGGAAGCTGTATTGGTAAATCAGCGGGGTGTTTTCTTGCAGCACCCAGAAAGTCTGGCTGTACACGCTGAAGATGGTGGAGAAGCGGGTGTAGAGGTTCTGGAAGGTTTTTTCCGGCACGCTCACTTCGCCGCTGCGGTAATCAACCATGCCGATGCGGTCTTCGAAGACGACAGCGAGTTTGCTGCTTTCCGGCACGAAGACCATGCGCATGGCGCGGCTGGGGATGGGAATTTCCCGCATGTCGCGGTTTTCAAGGTCGTAGAGGACGATGGCGTAGCGACGGCGGTCGCTGACGGCAAGGTAGGGTTTGTCGGTGCTGGACGAGAGAACGCGGATGGCGACCGGCATACGGATTTTGTCGATTTGCCGTCCTTCTTCGAGGTCAACAACAAGGATTTGCGCCACGCCTTCGTCGGCGGCGAAGACGTAGCGGGTCGGATCGTAGAGGCTCACGGGCGTGGCAGCGGGCGTTTCAGGCGTATCCTGCGCCCAGAGTGGGCGGGTAAGCAGCGCCGCACCGCCGAGGACGAGGTGACGACGCTTCATGGCGTATCTCCTGCCTGCTTGGCGAGGCACTGGGCATAGGCGAGAAGTGCATCACCGTCATGCAGGGCGCCGGTGGATTTGGCGACCATTTTGCCGTCCACATACCAGGCGGAGAGCGGCAGGCCGACGCCGCCGAGTTTTTTCAGGAGGCCGCTGTCACCGCTATTGTCGCGCGGCAGTTTGTGGATTTTCAGGTCGGTGAAGAGGTTGTCGATTTGCGCGGCATCATCGCCGAGGTTGAGGGTGATGATGTCAAACGGCGCGTCTTCACGTTGCGCGAGCTGGTCGAGCAGCGGCAGTTCCGCGCGGCAGGGCGCGCACCACAGCGCCCAGACGTTAAGCAGCGCTACTTTGTGCTTGCCGTCGTGTTTGACCAGTTCGTTGAGCGGGGTCGCGACGGAGGCAGGCAGGAAGCCTTCCGGCGGGATGCATTCCGCCTTGGGCGGCTCCGGCGGGTTAATGGGCAGGATAACCGCTGGCCCTGCTAGCGCCGCTGTGACGGCGAGCAGCAGGGCAACAAGGGCGTGACGGGTTTTCATGCCTTGTCTCCCCGGTCTTTGGCGATGGCTTTTTCAATGTCGCGTGCAAGTTTGTCTGCACCGCTCTGGTAGTCGAAGACGTCGATCATTTCGCGCTTCGGCGAGAGCAGGTAAATCATGGTGCTGTGATAGACGGTGTAGCCCTGGGGCAGGTCGGGCGGGGTCACTTTTTTGCCTTGGTGGCGGTAGCCAAAGGTGGCGTTGAAGCGCTTGGCGGTCGCCTCGATGGTTGGCATGTCGCCGGTGAGGCCGATGATACGCGGGCTGAAATAGTTGGTGTACTGGTTGAGCACTTTTGAATTGTCGCGCAGCGGGTCAATGCTGATGAACACGGGCTGGATGACGTCCGGCTCCTTCACCTTTTTCAGCATTTCGCCGAATTCGTACAGCGTCGTTGGGCAGACGTCCGGGCAGGAAGTGAAGCCGAAGGCGACCAGCAGGTATTTGTCGGCGAAGGGGGCATCGGTATCGGTCACGGGTTTATCTTCCGGGCCAATCAGGGCGAAGTGGTAGGTATCGCCGATGACGGGCGGCGCGGTCGGCACGGCGGTACCGGTTGGCACTGCATCAGCAGCGGGGGCAGCAGGAGTGGCGGTTTCCGGGGCAGCGGCAGGAGCGGCAGTTTCCGAGGCGGTGGCAGGGGCAGCCTGTTCCGCCAGGGTGACAGGGGTGGTGAGGGCGGTGAAGAGGGTAGCGGCAAGGAGGGAACGAAGCGGGTGGGTCATGGCTGTCTCCGGTTGAAAAACTGGCCGCATTATAGCGGGATGGGCTCGCGCTTTGTTACCTGTGCTGGTAATCCTGCCGCTTTGTCATGCTGCGGTGAAAGCGCGCGGTTAACCCGGCGGATGAACGCCAAATGGAACGAATCCTAACCAAGCGTAAAGAACGCCCCGGCGCGAATCCGCTAAGATGCGCCGCCTCAATCCCCCATCCACTAAGGAGACAACCATGAGAAAAACCCTGCTCACGACGCTTGCTGCCGCCCTTGCCGCCAGCGCCGCTTTCGCCGAAGTGCCACTGAAAGCGCTGAAAGACCTGCCGAAAGACGCCTATATCCCTGCCGACGTGACCTTCATCGAAGGCGCGGATGACGAAACCGGCGGCGTCGATTTCACCGTACAAAGCAGTGGCAAACTCGCCGACATCGCCGCCGATATTCAGGCCAAGGCACAGGAACGCGGCTGGACCGAAGCAGCGAATGAAGTCGGCGAAGACAGCGCCAAATTCGAATACAAGAAAATGAACGGCGACGAGCTGGAATACAGCGTCAATTACGTTCTCCTGCCGGAAGGCGGCAAGACGCAGATTGAAGTCGTCTTTCTGGATGAACGGAAATAACCGCTCACGAGCAAAGCCCCACCTGCCGGGGCTTTTTTATATCTAACGGCGAACCCGCTGCCATGCCCTTCCTGCTCGCCTTCTTCATCGCCATCGCATCCGTCAATGCCAAGGAAGTCCAGCCATCCCCTGCCGATGTCGCGCGTCGCCAGGCGGAGCTGGCGCTGGCCGCCGGTCGCACTGCTGAGGCGCGTTACTGGTATCAGGAGGCGATTGGCTACAACGGCGAGGCCGCCGGTATCAGCGGCGACTCCGCCCTCGTGTATAACCTCGCCGTCCTCAACTACGGCGATGGCGTGACCCGCAACCTGCACGAATTGCTGGACTACGCCGCCGCAAGCGGCATCAGCGCTGCCGACGTCCTGCTGGGCGATTTGTACGAGAGCGGACGCAGCGGCTTTCCGCATGATCCCAGCCGTGCTCGCGAGCATTGGCAGCGCGCTGCCGCCGTTGGCGACAATCGCGCCCGTCTACGCCTCGCTGTTGATGACCCCGCTATGCTGGATGCCGCTGCCGCTGCGGGCGATCCCACTGCCTTATGGCTGCTCGCCTCGCAGGAAGAACAGACAGGCGACGCCGCCCGTGCGCTGGCGGATTACCGTCGGGCAGCAGCAAACGGCAGTACCGCCGCGATGACCCGCCTCGGCCTGCACTACCTCAACCTCAGCCCGCCACACACTTTTGCCGCGCGGCAGTGGCTGGAAAAAGCTGCTGCACGCGGCGATAGCGTTGCGGAAAACTATCTGCGCTACCTCTATCTGCAACAATCGTCTGACAGCTCCGCCGCACGCACCACCGCACGCTGGCTCGCCCGCCTCGCCATCGCACAGGCAAAGACGGATGACGACCCCACCCCGCCACGCGCAAACCTGATTAGACATTGCGAGATCTGGGGCGGCCCAAGCTGCATCAAAACCGGCGACTGGTACTACCGGCAGGGGCGTTACGCCGCTGCCCGCTACTACTGGGAAAAATCCGTCAAGGCTGACTACGACGATACCGTCCGAATGCTGCTTGGCAGCATGGATTACGACGCCGGCAACCATGCCGCTGCCTACCGCCATTGGGACAATGCTATCCGCCACCGAATGGCAAATGAATATCTTGCCCGCGCGTGGACGGCATGGCCCTGCTACCCCTACAACGTCCCCGCCCACGATAAAATGCGCCGCGAATGGTGCCGCCTCGCCGAGCCACTTCTGGATGACGGCACCCGCCCCCGCTATTGGAAAGCTTGCGAAGAGTCGCCCATGGCATCGCGCCTATACATCTCACTCCCTCCGATACCGGCAGGATGCCGGGAATGGGTC
>CAURDG010000149.1:0-4539 GCA_963523555.1 uncultured Cardiobacterium sp. | reverse complement strand
ACTGGCCCCGCCAAGCGGCGAAAATACTGGCCCCGCCAAGCGGCGTAAATACTGGGCTCTTGCCAAGCGGCGTAAATACTGGCCCTGCCAAGCGGCGTCAATACTGGCCTCGCTAAGCGTAGTGATGGCGTCTTTCTCCGTTCTGTATTTTTCGTCCGCAGGTACAATGCCGCTTTCCCGCTTTAATCCAGGAACACCCCCATGAACACCGTCGTCGTTATTCCCGCCCGTTTTGCTTCCACCCGCCTGCCCGGCAAGCCGCTGCGTCTGATTGCCGGACTGCCGATGGTGGTGCGCACGGCGCGGCAGGCGGTGCAGGGCGGTTTCCCGGTATGGGTTGCACATGATGATGCGCGCATTGCCGCCGCGCTTGCCGGTGAGCCGGTGCAGGTGGTGGCGACGCGTAGCGATCATGCCAATGGCACGGAGCGGCTGTGTGAGGTTGCCGATAAGGAAGGCTGGGCGGATGACAGCATCGTCGTCAATGTGCAGGGCGACGAGCCGCTGTTGCCGCCGGCGCTGATTCGCGAGGTGGCGGCGACCCTGGCCGCGCATCCGGAGGCGGCGGTGGCGACGCTGGCCACGCCGTTCTCTACTGCGGATGGTCCGACAGCGGCGACGGCGGTGAAGGTGGTACGCGATCAGCAGGGGCTGGCGCTGTATTTCAGCCGTGCGCTGATTCCATTTGTGCGTGATGCAGGCGGGTTTGATGCGGCGTTTCCGTATCTGCGTCATATCGGCATTTATGCCTACCGCGTCGCGGCGCTGAAGCGTTATCCCCTGTTGGCGGCAACGCCGCTGGAAGAGGCGGAGAAACTGGAGCAGTTGCGCTTTTTGGAACACGGGCTGCGCGTCGCGGTCGGCGTGGTGAGCAAGGCGCCGCCGCCGGGGGTGGACTGCGAGGAGGATGTGCGGCGCGTTGAGGCACTCTTGGGCGGAGTATGAGCGAGTCCAATCAACGCCGCTTCGACCCGAAGACGTTTCTCAGCCACGTCGCCACCCTGCCGGGCGTCTATCAGATGCGCGGCGGCGACGGCACGGTGCTGTATGTCGGCAAGGCGAAGAATCTGCGCAGCCGCTTGTCGAGCTATTTCCGCGAAAGCGGCATGAGCGGCAAGACGCGGGTGCTGATGCGGCAGGTGGTGGATATTGATACGACGATTACGCACAGCGAGACAGAGGCGCTGATTCTTGAGAATAATCTGATCAAGACGCATCTGCCGAAGTACAACATTCTGCTGCGCGACGATAAAAGCTATCCCTATATCCACCTCAGCGCGCATGCGTTTCCGCGTCTGACACTGCATCGCGGCGCGCGCAAGGATGGTGAGTATTTCGGGCCGTATCCAAATGTGCAGGCGGCGCGTTATGCGCTGGAGATTCTCGCCAAGGTATTCCGCGTGCGCCAGTGTGAGGACAGTTATTTCGCCAGCCGTAGCCGTCCCTGTTTGCAGTATCAGATTGAGCGTTGCTACGCGCCCTGCGTTGACTATATCGACCGCGCCGCCTATGCGGAAACCGTCGCGCACACCCGCGATTTTCTGAACGGCAAGAGCGACATGCTGTTGCAGGAACTCACCACCAAGATGGAAGCGGCGGCGGAAAACCGCGCTTACGAGCAGGCGGCGCTGCTGCGCGACCAGTTGATTCAGCTGCGCAAGACCACCGAGAAGCAGCATATGGTGGCGGGCGAGGCCGATGTGGACGTGCTGGCGGTGGCGACCGCTTACGGCGAAGCTTGCGTGCAGGTGCTGTTTTACCGCGACGGGCATAACGTTACCTCGCAGGCCTATTACCCGAAGCTGCCGGAAGAAACGCCGGAAGCGGATATCCTCGCCGCCTTCATCACCCAGTATTACCACGAGCGCCACGCGCCGCCGCAGTTGATTCTGAACCATGAACTGGCCGATGCCGACACCATCGCCGCCTGGCTCAGCGAGAAAAACGGGCGCAAGACCACGCTGAACAGCCACCCGCGCGACACGCGGCGCAAATGGCTGGAACTCGCCGAAGAAAATGCGAAACTCAGCCTCGGCCTGCGTCTGACCGGCAAACTCACCATGCAGCAGCGCTTCGCCGCGCTTGCCGAAGCCTTCGCCTGGCCGGACATCCCCGAACGCCTCGAATGTATCGACATCAGCCACACCCAGGGCGAGGCGACCGTCGCTTCCTGCGTCGTTTTTGACCATCGCGGTGCGTTGAAAAGCGATTACCGCCGCTACAACATCCGTGACGTGGCAGCAGGCGATGACTATGCCGCCATCCGCCAGACCGTCAGCCGTCGCTTCGAGCGTATCCGGAAAGAAGACGGCGTCCTGCCGGATGTGCTCTTCATCGACGGCGGCAAAGGACAGTTGCGCCAGGCGGTGGAAGTGTTCAACGAACTCGGCATCAGCGGCGTGCACCTCGTCGGCGTCGCCAAAGGCCAGGGACGCAAGGCCGGGCTCGAACAATTCTGGTTCCCGCACGAAGAAACCGCGCGCTACCTGCCGCCGGACAGCCAGGCGATGCAGCTCATCGTGCAAATCCGCGACGAAGCACACCGCTTCGCCATCACCGGACACCGCGCCGGACGCGCCAAAAACAGCAAACGGTCCGTGCTCGAACAAATCCCCGGCGTAGGTGCCAAACGCCGGCAAGCGCTGCTAAAATATTTCGGCGGATTGGCACAAATCCGGCTTGCCGGCGTCGAAGAACTCGCACGCGTTCCCGGCGTCAGCGAAACCCTGGCCAAAGAAATCTACGCCACCCTTCACGAACAAGGCTGACCCATGACACCCACACCCCCCAAACATTTCCTCAGCGGCTGGGCGATGAAACTCACCATCCTGCGCATGGTGCTCATCCCCCTCTTTATCTTCACCTACTACTGCCATCCGCACAGTTGGGGCCAGTGGCTCTCGCTTGGCGTCTATACCATCGCCTGCCTCAGCGACTTCTTCGACGGCTGGCTGGCGCGCCATCTCAAAGAAGAAAGCGCCTTCGGCGCCTTCCTTGACCCCGTTGCCGACAAACTCATGGTCGCCGCCGTCCTTATCGTCCTCATCAAAGAAAACCCCAGCATCTGGCTCATGCTTTGCGCCCTTATCATCATTGGCCGGGAAATCTGGATTTCCGCCCTGCGCGAATGGATGAGCGGCATCGGCCATCGCGGCGTCGTCGCCGTCGCCAAAATCGGCAAATGGAAAACCACCGTGCAAATGTTCTCGATGGGTTTTCTCATCTACCGTGAAGACTGGCTGGGTCTGCCCATCTGGCGTATCGGCCAGGTGCTCATCCTCATCGCCTCCGTCCTCACCATCCTCTCCATGTGGCAATACACCGCTGCCGCCTACAACTACTTCCGCGCTGCCATGCAAGAAAAAACCTGAGCCGCGCCATTGGAACCACACATGCCCCAAACCCTCATCAGCCAGCGCTTTCGCGGCTTCCTGCCGGTCGTCATCGATGTTGAGACCGGCGGTTTCGACGCGAAAAAAGATGCGCTGCTCGAAGTGGCTGCCGTCCTCGTCAACTTCGACAGCGACAACCACCTCACCCGCACCCACACCATCCACTATCACATCCACCCCTTCGCCGGTGCCAACATCGATCCCGAAGCCCTGAAAATCACCGGTATTGACCCGTTTCACCCGCTGCGTCCCGCCTATCACGAAGACAAAGCGGCCGAACGCTTCTTCGACGAAATCCGCGCCTACCAAAAACAACAAGAATGCAGCCGCAGCATCCTCGTCGGGCACAACGCCACCTTCGATCTCGGCTTCATCAACGCCTTTGCCGAACGCACCGGCTACAAACGCAACCCCTTTCACCCCTTCAGCGTCCTTGACACCGTCACCCTCGGCGCACTCGCCTACGGACAAACCGTGCTGGCGCGCGTCGCCAAACAGGGCGGCTTCGAATACGACAGCCAGAAAGCCCACGGCGCCAAATATGACGCCGAACTCACCGCTGACATCTTCTGCCACATCATTAACGCCTGGGCAGACAAAATCGGCTACAACTGGCCGAACAACGAGGAAACCCCATGACCGACATTGCTACCCTGACCCCACCCAAAGGCTGGAAAATCCTGAGCCATGCCGAACAACAAGCCTTCATCCGCGAACACCTCGGCGACGCTAGCGACATCATCGCCATCGCCCTGCCGAGCGGCGGCGACGGCAGCGTCTTTGCGCAACTGAGCTATCGTCCCGTCGGCTATGTGGACGACAACACCCCGATTGACCCAACCCGCGTCCGTCAGGGCATCAGCGAAGACCTCGACATTCTTAACCAGGAAAGCGGCCTTACCGGCAAAGACGCCGTGCGCTGGAAAACCTTCGCACCCGCGCCGAAATATGACCCCGCGAGCCGCTGCGTCGAATACGGCGTCGAACTGAGCGTCAGCGGCGACCCGGCCCTGAACCTCTACAAAATGTGCCTAGTACGCAATGGCGCCATCGTCCTGACCCTGGTCGGCACCCCGACGGATGGCCTCGACCTGAACAACTGGGTCATCACCCCGCAGAACAACCTGCGCTACGAACGCTTCGATCC
>CAURDG010000148.1:0-4568 GCA_963523555.1 uncultured Cardiobacterium sp. | reverse complement strand
AGTACCCAGTAGAAGGCGATGAAGAAGGGGATTTGCAGCAGCATCGGCAGGCAGCCGCTGGCCGGATTCACTTTTTCGTCTTTGTAGAGTTTCATCATCGCCATGCTCGCGGCCTGACGATCGTCGCCGTATTGTTCTTTGATGCGCTGCATTTCCGGCCCCAAGCGGCGCATTTTCGCCATGGATTTGTAGGCCCAGGCGGATGGGGTGAAGAAGAGCACTTTGATGAGCAGGGTCATGAGGATGAGCGCCCAGCCCCAGTTACCGACGATGCCGTGGATGAAGTGCAGGACGTAGTACATCGGTTGGCCGATCATGAAGAGGAAGCCGTAATCGACGGTTTTGTCGAGGTTGGGGGCGACGGCTTTGAGGTCTTTCTGGATTTTCGGGCCAATGTAAACGTTGTTGGTGAAGCTGGCGCTTTGGCCTGCGGCGATTTGTTGTACGCCGCTGCTCACGCCAATGAAGTGATCCCCGCTAGTGGCATTGGTGTTGGTGTAGAAAGTTTGCGGTTGTCCTTGCGGCGGGACGATGGCACCCACGAAGTAGTGCTGGATCATCGCCACCCAGCCTTTTTCGGTTTTAGCGTTGAATTGAGTGCCCAGTTTGATTTTTTCGTAAGGATCGCTGTCGTAGGACACAACACCGCCAGTGTAGGTGCCGACTTGTCCCATACCGCCGGATGGCAACGGTTGGCCGAATACCCATTGTTGGTAGGCGTTGCCCGACCAGGTTTTGTCGCTGTCGTTCTGGACTTTTTGTTCTAGGGTGAAGTCGTAGGCACCGCGTTTAAAGGTGTAGGTTTTGGTGACGGTGATGCCGTTTTCTTGCCAGGTAAGCGGCACGCTCAGGCTGTCCTGACCGTCGGCCAGGATGTATTCGCTGGCGGGCGCAGTGAAGGTGGCGTGGTGGGTCGGTGCTTTGTCGCCATTGCCTGAGGTCAGGCCGCTTTGCAGCAGGAAGCGCGCGGGATTGTCAGGATGGAGCAGGGCCAGCGGCTGATCGCTGTTTTTGTTCGCGGCGTAACGCAGCAGGTCGGCATGGACGATGGTGCCGCCCTTAGTGGCGATTTGCAGGGTAAATACGTCGGTTTTGACACGGATGGTGGCGCCGGTTTCTGCGTGCGTCGCCGGGATGTCACCACTGGCGGCGGTGGTCGGGATGTCGCTGCCAGCTGTTGCCTGAGGCACATCCGCCCCGGTATTACTCGGGGTAACCGCCGCAGGGGTCGCCGCAGTCTGCGCTGGCGCGGGCGGCAGGTTGGCGATTTGCCATTTTTGCCACAGCAAAAACGCCAGGATGGCGGCACTGATGTAGAGAAGTAATTTAGGGTTGTTTTTCATGCTTCACCAAGAATGTGTCAGGTACGGGGTCATAGCCGCCTTTGCACCACGGACCGCAGCGCAGGATGCGCCAGAGGGTCAGTAATATGCCGCGCCATGCGCCGTGTTTTGCAATGGCTTCTTCACCGTAGTGTGAGCAGGTCGGCTCGAAGCGGCATTGTTGCCCGATGAAGGGACTAAGGGTGCGACGATAGAGGCGGATGAGGGCGATAAGCAGCCGTTTCATGGAATGATCCGCTGAAAATGACGGTGTAATGTGCGAAATAAGGCAGCGTTGTCGGTATCCTGCGCCGTCGCCCGCGCGATGACGACGATATCCAGCGCCGCCTTTTCACGTTGCGGTAGTTGGCGGAAGGCCTCCCGCACCAGCCGCTTGACGCGGTTGCGTTCGTGGGCGCGGCGGATTTGCCGTTTGGCGACGACCAAGCCGAGGCGGGCCGGCTCGCCCTGTAAACGAGAACGCCCCAAAACGGTAAAACAGCGGTCGCTGCTTTTTCGTTCGGGGGCTTGAAAAACGTGGTCGTATTCGCGGCGCTGTGTCAGCCTTGCCGTGTGGGGAAAAGATGCGTTCACGGCGCGACGACCCGCGTCATCAGACGGTCAAACGGTGGCGTCCTTTGGCACGACGGCGGCTCAGGATTTTACGACCGTTTTTGGTAGCCATACGGGCACGGAAACCGTGTGTACGCTTGCGGGAAATATTGCTCGGTTGGAACGTTCTTTTTGACATTTCGGTAACTCCATCGGGGAAAATTCAAAGCGCGCAATCATACGGACGCCCCTATATAAAGTCAACGGCAGGGCTACCGTGCGCGGCCGGATTACGTTACATTACCACTTTCTCACAAACCACCGCCAAGACCCATGCGCAAACTCTCTTGCCTCGTCATGATGCTGCTTGCTATCGCCGCCCGCGCCGAAGAACGCAACCTATGGAAACAACTCTTTACCCCCAAGGAAGGCGTGATTCTGGAAACTCCGGAAGTCACCATCGAAAAGCCGAAAGAACCGCTGGTCGAACGTGTACCGGAACACATCCTGAATGGCAACGACCGCTTCTTCACCCTCAATATTGAAAACGACAAATTCGGCAGCGGCTACGACCGCGACTACACCAACGGCCTGCGCATCACCTGGTTTAACGTGGGTGCCGAACAGCCCTTCTATGCCGACTGGATCGACCGCCTCGTGCCGACTTTCGACGCCAATAAAACCACCAGCACCTACCTCTCCTTCGGCCATAACCTCTACACCCCCAGCGACATCGACCGCAGCACCCTCGATGTGCGCGACCGTCCCTATGCCGCTTTCCTTTATGGATCGGCAGGCATCAGTACCATCACCGACCGCCACATGGACGACGTCGAACTCACCCTCGGCTGGATTGGCCCCTCCGCGCAGGGCGAATTTATCCAGGACAAATTCCACCGCCTCATCCACGCCGACTACCAGCCGCACGGCTGGAAGTACCAACTGCGCGACGAACCCGGCGTTATCCTCTCCTGGGAACGCTCCTGGCCGGGCTGGTATACCGCCGATATTGACAAAAACCTGCATGCCCGCTTCGCCCCGCACGGCGGCGTAACCCTTGGCAACGTCTACACCTACGCCAACGCCGGTTTCACCATCGATCTCACCCCCAGCAACCTGCGCTGGCAGACCCAGCCGGTGCGCGTCCGCCCCGCCATTCCCGGCAGTGGTTACTTTGAATACACCGATGGCCACGGCTGGATGACCTACCTCGGCTACGACGCCCGCCTCATGGCGCACAATATCTTCCTTGACGGCAACACCTGGAAAGACAGCCATCACGTCAAACGCCGCCCCTTCGTGCACGACCTTGCCCTCGGCGCCGCCTACAACCACAAAAACTTCCGCATCAGCTACACCGTCAACTGGCGCAGCCGCGAATTCAAAAGCCCGCTGGCGAAAAGCTCCAGCTTCGGCGCGATCTCTATCGGCTACCGCTTCTAGACGATGCGCCGCAGGTTTAAAAAGTACGACAAACACCCCGGCCTCTTTATTCCTGCCCGTCTCGCCAAGCGGGATAAAACCTGGGCTCGCCAAGCGGCGTAAATACAGGGTTATGCGCCTGCGCAAAGTAACGCGGTATTCACTCATCCACTTTCGCAGGCGGTGCTTGGGGCAGGAAGATGGATAGAATCAGGGCGGAGAGCGCGGCGGATAACAGCACGAGAGGCGACAGCGGGACGATGTAAGGCAGCGCCTCGATAAATAGAGCAAAGAGCACTACGGTAGCCGTATAGATGGCAACGGTAATCACAATGGAACGAGTGATGCCGTGCGCATCGCGGCATAGGCGCAGATAGCCTGCGAGAAAGCCCGTGCAGCAGCACACCACCGCAAAAGGGACGCAGAAGGTGATGTAGAGCAGTAGCGCCGGAAGGAAGACATCATCATTTGCCATGAAGAGGACAAACATCAATGTAATCAGCGTACCGCCCAATAGGGTTTGTGCCGAGATATAGAACGCGTAATCCTTTATGGACAATTCGTGGATTTGCCCGGTTGTGCGCCGTGGTGGCAGGGGTATGGTTTGCAGCAGGCGGGCTATTTTGCAGCATTGGTTGCGCCTCATCCGCAGGCGGCGCTTGCGGCAGGCAGGCGGACAAAATCAGGGCGGAGAACGCCGCACATGGGGTAATGACGGACAGTAGCGGGATGGTTTCCCAAGTTATTTTGACATCCATGGTGCTGAACAGGGTGAAGAGCAGCAGGGCAGCCGCATAGGTAGCGACGGTGATGACGACCGAGAGGATGACGCCGGAGGTACTACGCCGCAGCTGCAAACCGCTCACGATGAAGCCTGCAATAGAGCACACGACGACCAACGGCAGGCAGAGTAGGAGACAGAAAGCAAGCGTCAGGGCCAACGAATCGGCAGGGGTACTCGCCAGCCAACCCCGTACCCCTCCCCTCATAAAAAGAAGGACAAACGGCAGCATAAATAGCGCTCCGCCCCATAAGGTTTGCGAGCGTATATAGAGGGCATAGGCGGATAAGGGGAGTTCGTTACGAGGCTTCATGACATGGCTCGTGTCGAAGGGGGAAACCCATTGTACGCGTCGCTGCCCACAAAAAAATCCCGCCGGAGCGGGATTTTCAGGCAACCGCAAAGGCATCACACCGCAGCCACCGTGAAATGTCGGTGCAGATGCGCCTTGCGCTCAACGTCATCGGCAATTGCCACCGCCAAGTCGGCCA
>CAURDG010000147.1:0-4580 GCA_963523555.1 uncultured Cardiobacterium sp. | reverse complement strand
AAACTGGCGGAAATCATCGGCCAATACTGCAAAAAAGGCGACCAAATCTACATCGAAGGCAAGCTGCAAACCCGCAAATGGTCGGACAAGAACGGCCAAGACCACTACACCACTGAAATCATCGCCGACCAGATGCAGATGCTTGGTAGCAAGGAAGACCGTGGGCAAAGAGAGCGGCAAAGCGAGAAGCCGGGACGGTTCCCCGACCCACCGCCGAACCCATCCCCGCAAACCTTTGACGACGACATGATTCCTTTTTAGGAGGCTCTATGAATATTCCCATAGAACAAATGAAGTCCGCTTATGACAAACATCAGAATCTGAAAGTAGCTGCAAGCGAATTAGGGATGAAGTGGCAAACATTATATTGGCACTTAAAGAAACATAATCATCCGATCATTGGCAATAAAAGTAAATATGGTTCACCAAAAGACAAATTAGCTTCGCTTTCAGAAAAACATTTCTCAAACCTTGTCCCTGATGCTATCAATATGAATAGCACCTGCTTCCAGAGCAAATGGGATTTTGAAATATACGGTTTGAAGATAGATGTGAAGGCGTCGTGCCTTCACGATGCAGGCGAAAGGTCACGGCAGAAACGTTATTCATTCAGCGTTAAAAAGCAGGAATCCCACGTTGATTTTATAGTTGCTTTTGGATACACAGATAACATTATCAAAAAATGTTATTTATTCCCGAAAGAGATTATCAGATATATGGAAACGATTAGCGTAAGTGAACACAAAAGCAAATGGTCTGATTATGAAATCCCATTAGAAGATTTACGTCCATTCTTTGAACGTTATCGCCCATGCGATGTCAGACGATAATAACCAGGAGACCGCCCATGACCGACCCGAAAAACGCCAAATACCTCGTCCACGATCCGAATATCGAAGAAACCTACTACTGCGAGAGTGAAGCCGAAGCGCTGGCTATCGCCAAAGAAGCACTGGAAAACATCTGGCCGGAAAAAGACGAAGGCATCTACATCGCCACCCTCACCGTCACCCCCACCCACAAGACCGTCATTGCTGACGAATGGGAATATGAAGACGGCGACGAAGGCCGCGAATACCGCATTGAAAAAATCGAACCGTAGACATTACGTCTACGGTTGAAGAGAGGAAACATGAAACTCAAAACACCCTACAAGACCGTGATGTTTTACGGCAACATCCTGCGCATCAACGCCCGCGCCAACTGGATAGCCGTTAATGAAGACGGCACGATGACGGCTTTCATGGAAGAACCACACGTCAGCTATGGCAGCTGGGACGTGAAGAGCGGGGCAATCTGGAACCTTGACGCCCGCATGGAACTCGAAGGCGAGGACTGGAAAGACACCCTGACCTACTGCCCGCATGACCAGCAATGGATGATTCAGGTGGGGACCTTGCTGTCTGCTGCATTCAACGACAATGCCCCGCTTGCCCCACGCAGCATGACGGAACAACTTACAGACATCATTGCCGCGCGCATGAATAAGGATGTGGAAGATATAGACGCACGGCATGATGCCTTCCACGCATTCCTTACCCACGGCTTCCCGGCCTTCATGCGCACATCCAGGGTTGTTGAGATCCTGCGCGGCAAACTCTTTCCCAAGCCGAAAGAACCGGAATACCGCGTAGTCAAAGACTACTACGGACGGGACATCATTGTGCCGCCGTGGGCGCGGTGGCTGGCTATGGATAAAGATGGGATTGCATACGCCTACGAAAAAGGACCTGCAATAAAAGAAGGTTATTGGACAGAAGAGCTACAAGGAGAAGGAGAGCATATCTCAATCGCATGGTATCCCCCGGAAGTTGCGAAACAGAACTGGCGCGACAGCCTGCGCCATTACCCGATAGAAGCGAAATAGGGAATGAGCCAATCTCATCCACCAAGACAACCCTGCCGCCGGGGAAATAGGCGGACGCAGACAAGCGGCGAGTGTCTGTGCATATGAAACAACCGCCGCAGCGTCCATGAGGTGTATGCATTCCTGCGCCGATGGGGACGCCGACTTGCCGCCGTTAGCGGCTACCGGATTCAATAACCCAAATCACCCGAAAAAGGGTGATTTGAAAGCGAGGCGAGAGATGAACACGACAATACCCAACCCCGGCAGTGATGCCGCAATCAAACAGGGCTGCACCTGCCCCGTGCTGGATAACGGTCATGGGAAAGGCGTCTGCGGCGATGGGGATAAATTCGGATGGTGGATGTCGGCAGACTGTCCACTACATGGAGGAAAGAATGAACCTGCAAATCATCACTAGGGAAGAAATCGCCGAAATCTACGGCGTGCGACCCCAGACAATTTCCGATTGGGCAAGCCAGGGGAAATTCCCGAAACCATTACCGGGCGGGAATTATCGCTGGTCGGCGAAAGCGGTTGAGCATTTTATGGTGCTTTCATCGCTTCCCGACGAAGCAGTGAAGAAAGCAAAAGTATTGGCAGGGTTTGAGGCTTACGGCCCCTAATTTGTCCCCACCGTATTCTCAACCTATATTAAAACGTTATAAAACAAGCTGTTATTTAATTCTTTTGGTGCCCGGAGCCGGGGTCGAACCGGCACGGTATCGCTACCGAGGGATTTTAAGTCCCTTGCGTCTACCAATTTCGCCATCCGGGCAACGCGGGCGGCATCATAGCGGCTGCCCGGGCAATGTCAAGCGGACTCAGTCGGTACGTTCGCGGTACACCTCGGCAAACGGCAGACGCTGGCGGTCGCCCCAGATGCCGTGTCCTTCCTTGCGGATACCGCAGGCGACGATCATGTTGATTTCCGCACCACGCGGCAGACCAAGGATCTTTTTCACACGGGCGCTGTCCAGCCCTTCCAGCGGGCAGGTGTCGTAACCCGCCTCGCTCATTGCCAGCATGAACGTCTGCGCGGCGAGACCACAGCTTTTGTGGACGACCACGCGCATATCCGCCCCGCTGCAATCGCGGAACATCGGGCGGAAGAGTGCCGCCGTGCCAAATAGCACTTTGCGCAGCGGTCCCAGCAGGCCGAAGCCGCGCGCATAGAGGAATGGCAGGAACTTGTTGTAGTAACCGGAGCTGATTTTCAGCCGTTTTTCCAGCTTGTCCGGAGGGCTGTGGCGACGCAGATTTTCGCTTTCCAGTGCAAACATCGCCTGGGTGCGCTGGCGGTATAAATCCTGGCGACAGACAAAAACCACCATTTGTGTCGCAGTTGTCGCCGCCCGCTGGCTGAGGCAGGCGGTGGAAAGGGCTTCAAGCGTCGCTTTTCCGGTGATGTGATAGAACTCGTAGAGTTGCAGATTGGAACTGCTAGGCGCGAGTTGCGCCTGTTCGAGACAGTGGCGAACAGTGGCGCTATCCAGCGGCTTATCCGCGTCGAAATGGCGTACCGCACGGCGGTGATTGAGTAGATCAAGCAGCATAAAAACCCCCTAGTTAGCATTGCCGTCATCTGCCGGTTGCGGCAGGACGAGATTCAAAATAATGGCAATGATGGCCGAGAGGCCGATGCCTTCCAGATGCACCGGACCGAGGTCGATAGACAAATGACCCAGCCCGGCGACCAGTGTGACTGCGATGATGATAACGCTGCGCTCGCTACGCACACGGGCATTGGGGGCGAGCAGCGAGCGCGCACCCATCGCCGCAATCGAACCGAAGAGCAGCAGCATGATGCCGCCCATAATCGGCGTCGGCATCTGGCGCAACAGTGCTTCCAGCTTGCCGGAAAACGCCAGCACGATAGCGGTGAGTGCGGCATAAATCATGATGCGCGGCTGCTTTGCGCCAGTGATGGACACCGCGCCCGTAACTTCCGAATACGTCGTAACGGGCGGGCCACCGAGGCAACCGGCAATGGCAACCGCAATACCGTCCCCGGCCAGCGTCTTGTGCAGGCCGGGTTTCTGCATAAACGGTTTGTCGCAGACCTGGCTGATGACGGCGATATCGCCAATGTGCTCAATGGCTGGGGCAAGAGCGACCGGCAGCAGGAACAAAATCGCATTGATATCAAAAGCGGGTGCCGTGACGGGTGGCAATTGCAGCCAAGCGGCATCACGCACGGCAGCGAAATTCGTCAGTCCCAGCATGAACGCGCAGATATAGCCCGCGACAATCCCGGCAAATACTGCAAGTAGCTTCGTCAAACCGCTGGTGTAGAGGGCGACCACAATCGTTACCAATAGTGCCACTGCTGCAACCGCAAGCGCCGGTCCCTTGGCAAACAGCATCGTGCCGCCGTCGCCAGACAGCCCCATCGCCATATTGGCGGCGGCAGGCGCAAGCGAAAGGCCGATGACCATAATCACCGGCGCAACCACGATCGGCGGGAAAAGGCGGTCAATAAAACCCGTGCCGAGCTGGCGTACCAGCAGCGCCAGCAGCAGATACACCAGTGACACCGCGATAATCGCGCCCTGCGTCGCCGCCAGTCCCCACTGCCCGATGGCGAGCGACAGCGGCGCGATAAAGGCAAACGATGAGCCCAAAAAAATCGGCACCTGCCGACCTGTAAAAAACTGAAAACATAGCGTCCCGATACCGGCTGATAACAGCGCTACCGCCGGACTGATGCCGGTGAGCAGCGGTACCAGTACCA